>JAKAHL010000184.1 GCA_021815005.1 Chloroflexota bacterium | reverse complement strand
CGGTGTCCCCCGGGCGAACCGGCGCCGGGGGCCTGGACCTGGCGACGGGCGTGATCGCGGGCTGGATCCGCCGAACCGTGGGCGTGCGCTTCGAGTTCGCCGCGACGCCCTTGCGCCTGGCCCTCACGCCCGGCCCCCCGTCGGCTCTGCGACGTCGCGGGCCAGCTCGCGCAGCCAGGCGAGGGACGTCAGCAGCACGAACGCCATGATCCCGATCAGGGTCGCCCACTCGAGGATCGGCGCGATCCAGAGCGCCGGTCGCCCCACGATGGGACCCGACGACGCCATCCGCTCGCGGGAGAACGCGTCCGCCTGCAGCGAGGCCATGAAGGCGACGAACGCGACGGCCGACAGCGCGCCGACGCCCGCCAGCCAGGCAGGGTGGCGGGGCTCCCGGTGCCGGAGGAAGGCCACCGACGCGAGGGTCACGAAGACCCAGCCGAGGCCGAAGAACACGGACGCGGCCGCCACGTGCCGGGCGCCGAAGTTCATGGGGTAGACGCCGACGAAGATGCCGCCGATCCCGGCAACCACGCCGACCGGCCCGAACACCCAGCGCAGCCGCGACGGGCTGGTCATCGCCAGGCCGGCCACGAACAGGCTGAAGGCGGCGCCGCTGAGCATCAGGCCAAGGTTGAACAGGCCCTCGCCGGCCGACACCCCCAGCTGGCCGAGCTCGCTGATCCAGTGGTTGAGCGGGTTGTAGGGCTCCCCGGCGGTCCCGGTGTAGACGATGGCGGGGACCACGCAGGCAACGGCCAGGATCGCGAACGCGAGCAGCCCGGCCGAGGCAGCCATCCACTCGGGCGCGTGGCGGAGACCCTCGCCCGGCTCGTGCGGCTCGCCCGTCACGACGCCCGCTCCCAGTCGATCTCGTCGGCGGCGAAGGCCGGCCCCTCACGGCACACGCGAAGCTGCCCGCTGGCGCCGGCGACCACGCAGCCGAGGCAGGTCCCCGCCGCACAGCCGATCCCCTGGCCCAGCACCACCTGCAGCCACGCCTTGCGACGCGCCTCGGGGGAGCCGGGCTGGATCGGGCGGCCGCCGCCCCGCTTGCGGCCGAGCGTGGCCACGCCTAGCCGCGTCTTCCGCCCCGTGGCGAGGGCGGCCAACTCGCCGAGACGCGAGGCCGGCGCCGCCGCGAACGCCTGGTCGGCCCAGGCCTCGTAGCCGAGCACCAGGTCGAGCAGGCTGCCCCGGTGCCCGAGCGAGCCGTCCTCGGTCGCGACGACGTACTCCACCTCGTCGGGGAGAAGGCTCGAGGGGTAGACCGAGGCCGCGGTGGCGGCGCCGTGGAGCAGGACCACCGAGCGCCCGCCGCGGACGGCCTCGTCGATCAGGAGACGGAGCGCGGCGATCGCGGGTCCCTCCGCCATGAGCAGCAGGTGCCGCGACCGGGAGTCCACCTCGAGCGGCCGCCCGACCGGCCCGAGGAGGTCCGCGGGATCGCCGGGCCGGAGGGAAGCGGCCCAGGCTGGGGGCGAGCTGCCGGTTGGGCCGGCGCGGCCCGCGGCCTGGATCGTGAGCGTGCCCGACGACAGGTCCGTCGTGGCGATGGGGAACGGGCGCCGCAGGGGCATCCCGCCCGGCTCCACGGTGCGGACGTGCACGGCCTGGCCGGCCCGCGCCCCGGCCGCGATCGCGGGCGCGTGCCAGGCCAGCAGCCACTGGCCGGGGCCGATCTCCCGTTGCTCGACGAGCTCGGCCCCGAGCGGGCGCACGGCAGGGGCGGGCGGGCGGGGGCTAGGCCTGTTCGTCGTCCTCGCCGTCGTCGTCCTCGCCGTCGTCGTCGGCCGCTTCGGGCGCGACCGACGGGAAGGCCTCGGCGAGCGCGTCGGCGAGGTCGCCGAAGATATCGGTGGGGTCGTAGAACTCCACGATGTCGTCCGGGGCGGTGAGCTCGCGCCACTCCCCGTCCGCGTCCTCGGGGACCACCTCGGCGCGGAACCGGCCCGACGATCCGAGCACCAGCCGCTCGTCCTCGTCATCCACGATCATGAGGTCCCCGACGAGGCCCGCCAGCTTCCCGACGGCCTCCTCGAACTGCTCCAGGATCGTCGCCTCGTTCCGCTGGCTCTTCTCCTGGAAGTCGAGGGCGAGGTTGTACAGGGCGGCCGCGGCCGCCTCCTCGGTGTCGGCCTCGAGCACCGGCGCCCGGCCGGCGGCCCACGAGTCGGCAGCGCCGGCGTAGCCGTCGTCAGCGTCCGCGTCGAGCGAGAACGTCTCCTCGGGCGCGATGCCCGCGGTGGCCAGCATGTCGCCGGCGGCGGTCGGCTCGGGGGCGAACCCGGCGGCCTCGCGCGCGGCCTCGGCAAAGGCGCTGTAGATCTCGGCCGGGTTGTAGAGCTCGATCAGCTCCGAGACGGCGTCCACCACCTCGGTCTCGGACACCCACTCGCCCGTGTCCGGGTCCTCGTACCGGCTCCGCACGCGGAACGTGCCGTCCGGGGCAATCGAGAGGTAGTCCGGGTCCTCGTCGATCAGCGTCAGGCCGCCCAGGTCCTTGATCCGGGCCGCGTTGCGCTCCAGGAACTTGCGCAGCTGGTCCGTCGCCTCGACCAGGAAGGCCGTCCGCTCGAGGGCGGCGTCGTTGGCGAGGGCGCTCAGCGTGTCGTTGCGGCTCACGTCCATCGTTCCGCCTCCTCTACCCGTGGTACTCGAGATCCGGTCCGAGACGCTCTCGGAGGAACATCGAGTGGTGCCGCTCGAACATCCACTCCCCGGCCCGGTGCCCCAGCGCGCGGGTGGCCTCGTCAGCCTCCAGCTTGTCCAGGGTCCCGTAGTCGGGCAGGTCGAACATGATGACGTTGTCGAAGTCCCAGCCGTGCGCCACGTTGTACCAGCCCAGGAACCGGATCCCGAACTTCTGCTCGTACTCCTTCACCTGGCGCGGGAACAGCGTCTTCATGAAGAACTTGAAGAACGGGTCGCGGCCGCGACGGACGGAGAAGTACGTGGCGAGGACGGGCACGAAGCTCAGCGAGCCTCCGTAAGCTGACTTGAACCGCGCCTATTGTGGCACGGCCGGGACGTCGCACCGCGCGATCCCCGGAGCCCGGCGCGCGGCGCCGATCGGACCCCGTACCATTCGGCTCGATGGACGACCCGACCGAGCGCCTCGACCCCCTCGCGCCCTTCCGCTGGCACCCGGAACCCGAGCTGATCGGGCTTCGTGACGCCGCCACCTCGCGGGATGCGCTGCGGCGCGTCGGCGAGGCCACGTGGGAGGCCTCGCTCGACTGGCTGTACGACGAGGCGCTGGTCCGGGGCATGGGTCTGCCCAACGACTACGCGGCCCTGCGGCGCGCGTATTTCGGCGAGGCGGGCGGGCCTGCGCCCGCCCCGAGGGATCCCGTCACCCTCGACGCGGTCCTCGCCGAGTTCCGGGAGCGGATCGCGCCGCACACCCTTAGCTCGTACCACCCGCGCTCGCTGTCCTACTTCACGCCCCCGCCGCTGGTGGCCTCGATCGCGGGCGAGGTCCTCGCGCAGTGGACCAACCAGGGGATCGACGTCTGGCACGCCGGCCCCGCTGGCGCGTTCGTGGAGGAGGAGGTCGTGCGCTGGCTGTGCGACCTCGTGGGCTACGGCCCGGGCAGCTTCGGCCTGTGCACCTCGGGCGGGGTCATGGCCAACTTCATCGCGATGGCGCTGGTGCGCGACGTCCACCTCCGGCGGCTCGCCGGGCTGCCCCGCCCGCCGCGCGGGTCGGCGCTCGAGGGCGTTCGCGTGTACACCGGCGACCAGACCCACTTCTCGATCGCCCGCGCGCTCGACGAGCTGGGCTTCCCGCCCGAGACCCTGGTTGCCCTGCCCACTGACGAGGCGTTCCGCCTCCACCCCGAGCCCGTGGCCGCGGCCATCGCGGCGGACCGGGCACGCGGGCTGCGTCCGGTGGCGGTGTGCGCGGTGGCCGGATCCACCAACACCGGGTCGGTGGACCTGGTCCCCGAGCTGGCCGAGGTCGCCCGGCGCGAGGGCCTGTGGTACCACGTTGACGCGGCCTACGGCGGGGCGGCCCGTCTCTCGGCCCGCGACGCGGCGCGCGTGCCCGGCCTCGAGCTCGCGGACTCGGTGACCGTGGACCCGCACAAGTGGTTCTTCCAGGCGTACGACCTCGGCGCCCTGGTGGTCCGCGATGGCGAGCACCTGCGCCAGACGTTCGCCCGCTCCCCCGAGTACTACCGCGGTGGCGAGGGGTCGCCCGATGCGGCGGGGCGCGCGTCCACGCCGGAGCAGGTCGACCCCGACGCGCACGATTCGCACGCCGGGCAGCTCAACTTCTACAAGCTCGGTTTCGAGGGCACGCGCCGCTTCCGGGCGCTGAAGCTGTGGGCCAGCTGGAAGCACCTTGGCACGTCGGGGCTGGGGCGCCTCGTGGCGCTGAACGACGACGTGGCCGCCCACCTCGCACGGCGCTGCGCCGAGTCCGACGACCTCGAGGCGGTGCCCGCGGTGCCGGACCTGTCGGTGGTCTGCTTCCGGCACCTGCCCGGCGGGGCCGCGGCCGCCGCCGCGATGGACCCGCTCGAGCTGGACGCCCACCAGGACCGCCTGTGCGCCGCGCTCGAGGCGGACGGCGATGGCTGGCTGTCCACGACCACGCTTCGGGGCCGCGCCTACCTGCGCGCCGGCATCGTCAACTACCTCACCACCGAGGCCGACATCGATCGGCTCCTCGCCACGCTGCGCCGGCTGGCGGCGGGTCTCTAGCGGCGGCTCGGCGCGGGGTCAG
>JAKAHL010000183.1 GCA_021815005.1 Chloroflexota bacterium | reverse complement strand
CGCGACCGCAGCCCGCGATCCTGCGGGTGCTCCGCGGCGAGGCCGATGCCAGGGAGCAGCTCGTGGCGCGCCTCTCGCCCGGCGACCCGGCCGAGACCGCCGCCTGGCACGTCCGGATCGCGCGCTTCGTGGACGCGGTCGTCGCCCGCGCGGTCGAGGACGGCGACCTGGACCTGGACGCAGCGCACCCGTTCTGGCGTCAGTTCTCGGCGGAGGAGCAGACGCAGATCGTGGTCGCGCTGGCGGCGCTCGGCTTCCGGTTCGACCCGCTGGGCGGGTTCGCCGACGGCCGGGTGCCGAGCGCCCGCGACGTCTCGCTCGCGGTGGGCTACGCAGGTATCGACCGCGCGCGCCTCCGGGCCCTGCCGGGCGCCGCCGAGCTCCCCGCCCTGTTCGCGTGTGCCCAGGTCCGGGCTGATGCGTGGTTGGCGAGGCGGGCGGCTGACCTGTCGCTGGAGCACGTCGAGGCCGCGCTCGGCCCGCGTGCGGCGGGGCTCGCCGACCTCTGGGATGCCTGGGGGCCGGCTCGGGCGGCGATGCTCGAGGCCAGCTGAGCGCGTCGAAGGGCGGCGACGCGCCCAGCGAGGTCGCCGCCTCAGCCCGCGGTTCCCGCGGCGGCCCGGGGCGGCTCGTCCTCGTCGATCACGATCACGCGGAACGCCTCGCCAGCCGCCAGACCGGCCGCCGCGCCGTCCTTGCGCTCCTGCTCGCGGATTCGCTCGCCCAGGCGATCCGGGTGACGGATCTGGCTGGCGTGGGCCAGCAGCGCGCCGACCTTGCGCTCGACGGTGGCCTCCGTCCCGACGACCGCGTTCGGGCGGTTCGACCAGAAGAGGAACAGCCGCCGGACCTTGTGGGGGAGCAGGCCGTCGCGCGCCAGCCACGGGAAGGACAGGCCGTTGCGCGCTGCCGGGTAGACCGCGTCCACCGCGGCCATCCCCGCGGCGCGATGGTCCGCGTGGTTCACGCCGCCGTCGGCGTAGAACACCGTCTCCGGGTCCACGCACAGGACGGCGTCGGGCCGGAAGGTGCGGATCTCGCGCACCAGCTGCTCGCGCAGGGCGAGGTCGTTGGCGAGCGCGCCGTCGGGCTGGTGCAGGAAGGAGACGCCGGCGTACCCGACAGCCGCGGCTGCGGCCCGCTGCTCCGCCTCCCGGACGGCGGCAAGGTCGAGCGGGTCGGTCCGCCAGTCATCGGCGCCCGCGTCACCGCTCGTGCAGCACACCAGCCAGCCCGCAGACCCCTCGTCAACCCAGCGCGCCGCCGTGGCAGCCGGCCCGAAGTCGGCGTCGTCCGGGTGCGCCACGATGACCATGAACCGGGCGGGCCGCCACGTGTTGACCGCGATCGCGGGAGCCACTGTCATGCGTTCCATCCAGCCTGCGACTTGTGGTATCGTGCCGATCGAGGCTTGGCTCGTTTCCCCCCACGAGCGAGGCCTCTCTCCATGTCTGGCCCCCGGCTCAGCCGGCCCGGGCGGCCTTGAGCGCGGTCAGGACCTGGGCCGCGTGCCCGTCTGCGGTGACGCTGGGCCACGCGGCGGCAACGCGCCCGTCCGGGCCCACGAGCCAGCTCGACCGGACGATCCCGAAGTACGTGCGGCCGTAGTTGCGCTTCTCGCCCCACGCCCCGTACTGCTCGGCCACGGCGTGGTCCTCGTCCGAGAGGAGCGTGAACGGCAGGCCGAACTTGGCGCGGAACGACGCGTGGCTGCCGCTCCCGTCCGGGCTGATCCCCCACACCTCGGCGTCGAGGTCACCGATCTCAGCGTGGAGGTCTCGGAACTGGCAGGCCTCGGTGGTGCAGCCGGGCGTGTTGTCCTTGGGGTAGAAGTAGACAACGGTCCAGGAACCGCGGCGGTCCGCCAGGCGATGGACGGTGCCGTGCTCGTCAGGCAGGGCGAAGTCGGGGGCGACCTCGCCGACAGTGGGCATGCTCATGGGCGGAGCATAGTCCGGCCTGCCCCAGGGGGCGTCAGGCGGGGCGCTCCACCACAAGCAGGCGGCCGGACCGCAGGGTCACCGACGCGTCGGCGGCAACCCGCACGTTGGACAGGCCGCGCGCCGGGCCGACGCGGAGCGGCTCGTCGCGCAGCGGGTAGCGGAGGCCGGCCGTGGTGATGCCCTCGGCATCGCCCCCGAACGGCAGCAGCGAGACGATGGCGCCCGGGCGCCCGGGGAGCGGCTGGGTGACGGCACCCCCAGCCCGCCCCGGCGCCGAGACCAGCCGCGCCCTCGCCCCCGCATCGAGCAGCACCAGGTCCACCCGGGCGAGACGGGGGTGGGCCAGCAGCCACAGGTTGGCCAGCTCGTGGTCCAGGCGCGCGCCGCCGAATGCGCCGAGGACCGTCACCCGCTCGGCGCCCATGGCGACTGCCTCGAGCAGCGCCAGCTCCGCGTCGGACTCGTCCTTGTCGGGCGAGAACCGCTCGATCCTCGTCCCGGCCGCCGCGGCCGCCGCGGCCATGTCCGGGGCCAGCGAGTCGAGGTCCCCCACGAGCACGTCCGGCGGGAACCCGAGGGACACCGCGCGGGCATAGCCGCCGTCGGCCGCCACCACGGTGGCGACCCCGTCGGACCAGCCGGGCCACGCCGCGTCGAGCGCCGCGCGGGCGGCCACGTCGCCATCGGCGACGACAAGGACATGGCGGGCGGGGACCGGGATCGCGTTCACCACGGGCCCGATCGTACCCGGCTGGGCCGTGGTCGGCCCAGCCGGTCGTGTAGACTCGCCGCCGTGCCCGACACCCCCGCCCCTCCCGCCGTCCAGCGCGTCGCCGACGCCGCCGCGAAGAAGGGCGTGACCCTCGACATCCACGTCTTCCCGGAAGGCACCCACACCGCCGAGGATGCCGCTCGCGCTGTCGGCGCGGAGATCGGGCAGATCGTCAAGTCGCTGGTGTTCGTGGTCCCTGGGGATCAGGGCCACCAGCCCGTCCTGTGCCTGGTCTCGGGGCCCAACCGCGTGGACCTCGGCCGGCTGGCGGCCGTCCTGGGCGAGCCCGAGGTTCGACGCGCGACGGCGGCCGAGGCGAAGGACCTGACCGGGTTCGCCATCGGCGGCATCCCGCCGATCGGCCACAGCAGCTCCATGCGCGTCGTCATGGACCCCGACCTGGGGCGCTACCAGACCGTGTGGGCGGCCGCCGGCACCGCGACGGCGGTCTTCCCGGTCACCCCCCGCACCCTCCTGATGCTGGCGAACGCGCACGTGGCGCCCATCTGCGAGGAGCGCCGCCCGGCCGACGCCCCGGCCGAGCGGGTGGGGCTGGCCGGCGCGCCGCAGACCGCCCACAACGCCTGAGCCCAGGTGCCCGCCGAGGTCCGCCATCGCGTGATCGCCTTCCCCGGCGGCCTGCGGGCGTCCTTCCGCTGGGCCGGCTCGGGCGAGGGGGCGGCGGTCTTCGCCCTCACCGAGACGGGCGGCCCCCTCACCGACCTGGGCGAGCTCGCCGGCCCAGACCCGGACCGCCGCTGCCGCGCGGAGCTCCGCGTGGAGACGCCGTCGGGCCCGTGGACCGTGCGCCTCGCGTCCACGATCAGCGACGAGCCGAAGGGGCTGCCGTGGGACGCCGAGGGGCTGCTGCTCGTCGCCTACGGGTTCCACTGCTACGCGCTCGGCGCCCGGACCGGCGAGCTGCGGTGGAGCCATCGGTCCGCGTCGCCCATCGTCGCGGTGCTGGGCTCGCCGCGCCTGCCCCATGCGCTCCTCCAGGCGGAGATCGAGACCTTCGCGCTCGAGCCGTCGGGCGAGGTGGCATGGCGGGTGGCCCACACCGATGTCGTCGCCGGCGCCGAGCTCGTGGGCGGGCAGCTTGTCCTCACCGCGTTCTCCGGCCAGGTGCGTGCGCTCGACCCGCTCACGGGGCGCGGGCTCCGCTGAGCCCGTGCCGGGCGGCGGGTCCGGGCCGGTGGCGCGTCCGGGGCCCGCGGCGTGGCGACCGCATCCCGGGCTGTGGACGGCATGTGGACAACCTGCCCCCGACGCGGCCGTCCGACGCGAGGTGGTGGATAACCGGGTTGACCCGGCCGGCTGCCGGCCCGTAGCGTGGAGGGCAGCCCGGAGGGGCCGAGCGACACTAACGGCGGCGATGACCTCAACGCCCACGCGTCGAGTAGGTTCCTTCGGGCGACTGATTCCCGCCCCCCGGCCTCGCCGTCCTGCGCGCCGGGGTCGTGGCCCCGGCCCCGCGGGGATGCGCCCTGCCCGGCGCGGCGCCGCCCCCCACCGCGTCACGCCGTTGGCGTGGCCCCGCGCCGCCATCGGGGCGTCCTCGATGTCAGGGCGCTCGCCGATGCCATGGGAGGAACGTCCTATTGGCAACTGCTGTGAAGTCGGAGACGCTCTGCGGCACACGATGCTTCCCAAATCCCACACCCAGCCACCCGCTCCCCCGAGACCGACGCGACCGGGCGACGCGACGCTCACCGTCACCAGGGCCGCCCGGGTGCTCGGGGTGCACGCCAACACCGTCCGGGCGTGGAGCGACGCCGGGCGGCTTCGGTATTACCGGATCAACGAGCGCGGCGATCGCCGCTATCGGCTGACGGACCTCCAGCGCTTCCTCGCGGCCGCGGCATCCGGCACGGCCGCGCCGAGCGACGTGCCCGCGGGGGGCGTGCGCAGCCGACGGCGCCCGGGGCCGGGAGCGGCCACGCTTGCCGAATCGCCCGCCGGGGTGAGCCTGCTCGCGGACCTCGCCGAGGTGGCATCGCTGCCCAGCGGCCTGGACCCCGCGCTCGACGAGGCGTGCCGC
>JAKAHL010000182.1 GCA_021815005.1 Chloroflexota bacterium | reverse complement strand
CGCCCGGTTGCCGGCGCGTGCGGGCGGGCTCCCGCGGGCGCCGGCGACGTTGGGCAGGGCAGAATCCGGGCGCGAAGCGCCGCGGCTACCCCTTGACCACGATGTTGACCAGCTTGCCGCCCGCGTGGATGACCCGGGCCACCTGCGCCTCGCCGATGGCGGCGACGACCTTGTCGCGCGCGAGCACGATCTGCTCGAGCTCGATCTGGCTGATGCCCACGTCCACGGTGACCTTGTCGCGAAGCCTGCCGTTGACCTGGATCGGGATCTCGCGGGTGGCCTCGGCGACGGCGGACTCGTCCACGGACGGCCAACGCTGCACGTGGATGGACTCCCACGCCTCGCCGCCGGCCTCGAGCCGACGCGACCAGAGCTCCTCGGTGATGTGCGGCGCGGCCGGCGCCAGCATCAGGAGCAGCAGGCGCACCGCCTCGTCCCACTCGGGCAGGCCGGCGACCGACGTCCCGCGGTACCGCCACAGGACGTTGGACAGCTCCATGAGCTTGGCGACCATCGTGTTCCAGCGGAACCCCTCGTAGTCCACGGTCACGTCGCGCAGGGTCCGGTGGGCCGCCGCCCGCATGCGATTCCGTGCGTCCGCCTCGGTCTCGCCCGCCGGCAGCTGGCCCGAGTTCGGGTCCGAGGGCTCGCGGCCGCGCGGGTCGGTGGCGATGGCCCACACGCGGCCGAGGAACTTGGCGACCCCGCCGATGCCGGTGGGGCTCCACGGCCCCCCCTGGTCCCAGGGGCCCATGAACATGAGGAACAGGCGCACCGTGTCCGCGCCATGGCGCGCGACCAGGTCGTCGGGGTCCACCACGTTGCCGCGCGACTTGCTCATGCGCTCGCCGTCGGCGCCCAGGATCTGGCCCTGGTTGAACAGCCGGCGGAAGGGCTCGCTCTGGTTGATGAGCCCGAGATCCCGCATCGCCTTGGTGAAGAACCGGCTGTACAGCAGGTGCATCACCGCGTGCTCCGCGCCGCCGGTGTACTGGTTGACGGGCGTCCACATCTCGGCGAGGGTCGGGTCCACCGGCCCCTCCGAGTTGTGCGGCGAGAGATAGCGGAACCAGTACCAGGACGAGTCGATGAACGTGTCCATCGTGTCCGTCTCGCGGCGGGCCGGCTGGCCGCACCGCGGGCAGTCCACGCGGAGGAACGCCTCGTCCCGGTTGAGCGGGTTGTCGCCGGAGCCCTGGTAGTCCACGGCGTCCGGCAGCAGCACGGGCAGGTCGTCCTCCGGGACGGGCACCGGGCCGCACGCCTCGCAGTGGATCACCGGGATCGGCGTCCCCCAGTAGCGCTGGCGGCTGATCAGCCAGTCGCGCAGGCGGTAGGTCACCGCGGTCTCGCCGAGGCCCCGCTCGCGCAGCCAGGCCACGATCTCGTGCCAGGCGTCCGCGGCCGGCCGGCCGGTGAACCGACCCGAGTTCACCATGACCTCGTCCACGGTGTGCTCGGTGAACGCCTGCTCCAGTTCGGCGTCCGCATCCGCGCCCCGGGGCATCACGACGTTGACGACCGGCAGGCCGAACCTGCGGGCGAACGCGAAGTCGCGCTCGTCGTGGGCGGGGACGGCCATGATGGCGCCCGTGCCGTAGCCCATCAGCACGTAGTCCGCGACGTAGATCGGGATGCGCGCCCCGTTGACCGGGTTGATCGCGTCGCCCCCGGTGTAGACGCCGGTCTTCTCGCGCTCGGCGGACAGCCGGTCGATCTCGGTCTTGGCGCGCGCCGCCTCCACGTAGGCCTCGACCTCCGCGCGCCGGTCGGGCGAGGTCAGCGACGCCACCAGCGGGTGTTCGGGCGCGAGCACCATGAACGTGGCGCCGAACAGGGTGTCCGGGCGCGTGGTGAACACGCGCAGCTCCTCGCCGCCCGCGTGGTGGTCCGACGGCGCGGTCTGGAACACCACCTCGGCGCCCGACGACCGGCCGATCCAGTTCGTCTGCATGATCCGGATGGGCTCGGGCCAGTCGATGCCCTCGAAGTTGAGCAGCTCGTCCGCGTAGTTCGTGATCCGCAGGTACCACTGCGGGAGCTCGCGCTTCTCCACCTTCGCGCCGCAGCGCCAGCAGCGCCGCTCCACGCCCTCGACCTGCTCGCGCGCCAGCGTGCCGTCGTTGGGGCACCAGTCCACGGGCGAGACCGAGCGGTAGGCCAGGCCGCTCTCCATGAACTTGGTGAACATCCACTGGTTCCAGCGGTAGTACTCGGGGTCGCACGTGGCGAGCGAGTTCTCCCAGGCGAACGTGGCGCCCATGCTCCGGAACTGCCGGCGCATGTTCTCCATGTTCTTCTCGGTCCAGTCGCGCGGGTTGATGCGGTTCTTGATCGCCGCGTTCTCCGCCGGCAGCCCGAACGCGTCGAAGCCGATGGGCAGGAAGACGTTGAGGCCGTGCATCCGCTTGTAGCGCGCGATGGCGTCCGTGGGCGTGACGATGTACCAGTGGCCGATGTGCAGCGCGCCTGACGGGTACGGGTACATCGTGAGCAGGTAGAACCGCTCGCGGCTGGTGTCCCAGAGGTCCGTGTCGTGGAGGCGAAGCTCGGCCCAGCGCGCCTGCCACTTGGGCTCGATCGCTCGGGGCTCGTAGCGCTCGGCGCGAGCGCGGGCTTCGCCTGTGGTCGTCACGTCGCGGACCCTCATCGATCCTGTGGACACACGAGACCCCCCGCCGGTCCCGGCGAGGGGTCAGGTTGTCGGCGTTAGCGGGGTGTTGGTGGAGCTAAAGGGATTCGAACCCTTGACCTTCTGAATGCCATTCAGACGCTCTCCCAGCTGAGCTATAGCCCCACGCCGGAGCGGCAGTATAGCGGATGCGCGGGAGGGGCACGAGTGCCGGCGACGCGCGTCCGCGACACCGGCGCACCGGTGGCCGGGTGCCGCTCGCCGCCGGTACGATCGCTCGCGATGGCCCCTGACCCGCCTCGCCGCCACGCCGTCGCCACCGAGACCGACGAGGTCGTCCGGCTCGCCGGGGGTGACCTGGCGTACACGCTGCGCCGTTCCCCGCGCGCCCGGCGCCTGCGCGTGGTGATCCATCCCGGGCGGGGCGTGGTCGTGACGATCCCTGCCGCGGCGCGACTGGGACGGGGCGGTGCCGAGCGCGCGGTCCGGGACTTCCTCGGCGGGCGCGAACCCTGGCTGCGCCGCCATCTGGAGCGGCAGGCGGCCACCCGGGCGCGGCTGGACGACCGGCCCGCCCTCGGCGACGGACGGCTCGTGCCGTATCTGGGGGCGCCGCACCGCGTCCGCGTGGCCCCGGCCCCGGCGGGCGTGCGCGCGAGTCGGGTGTCGAGGGTGGGCGGGGACGACGGCGACGAGCTGCTGGTTGAGACCGGCCCTCGTGACGGTCGTGACCCGGAGGCGATCCTGGAGGCGTGGTTTCGGGAGCGGGCGCGGGCAGCGCTGACGGTCGCTGTCGAGCGGCACGCGGCGGGGTTCGGCGTGCGACCCGCGTCGATTGCGATCCGGGACACCGTCAGCCGCTGGGGGAGCTGCTCGCGCGCGGGCGCCCTCTCGTTCTCGTGGCGGCTCGTGATGGCTCCCCCGGCCGTGCTCGACGCGGTCGCGGCCCACGAGGTGTGCCACCTGCGCGTGTTCGGCCACGGCCCGCGGTTCTGGGCGCTGCTCGAGACCCGCGTCCCCGACTACGCGGCCTGGCGCCGGTGGCTCCGGCGCCACGGCCCCGAGCTGCACGCTGCGCTCTCCTGACGCGACGGTCCCGTTCCCGCGACGCCGGGCGCTGCGGGGTCTCTCGGGCCGGGAGCGCTACCGCTGCCGGAGCGACCGCTCCGCGGTCAGGCGGAGCGTCTCCACGCTCCAGGCCGCCTCCTCGAGCTTCCCCGGCGTCTCGGCGGCCTGCACGCGTCCGACCACCTCGGCCAGCAGCAGCAGCCAGGCGTCGCCCCGCTCGGTGGCGATCTGCGCGAAGCCCACCGGGAACGGCAGGCCCAGCCGGTCGAGACGTGCGAGCGCCTCCATCGCGGCGGCCTCGACCTCGCCCCCGGCGTCGAGCAGGCGTGCCTCGAGGACCGGCCGCCCGGCCGCGATGTCGCGGTCGAGCAGGCGCAGGGCCGCCAGCACCGATTCGAGCGAGTTGGCCATCGCCGCTCACGGTACCTCGCGCCCGCCGACATGCCCGCGCTCGGCAGGCCTGTCGGGGATCACCGTCGGTCCGGCCGCGCCCCGTCGGGCGTCAGGCCGCGGCCTGATGGACGGGGGACGGCCGCGGTCCCGCGCCGTCCGCCGCGGGGTTCGTCAGCGCCCCTCCGGGTTCGCCGAGCACGAACCGGGAGACCAGGCCGTCCAGCCGGACGGCCATCGCGGCGAGGTCATCGGCGGAGCCCACCACGTCCTGCGCCTGCTCCGACATCTGACCGGCGGCCGTCGAGACGGCATCGGCGCCCGCCGCATTGGCCTGCGAGACGGCCGCGATCCCGTCCACCGAGGCGGCGAGGGAGGTCGCGGCCGCCGTGATCTCGGCCCCGTCGCGACGGTTGGCGGCAGCCAGGTCGCCCATCTCGTCCATCGAGCCCACCACGCTCGCGAGGGCGAGGCCCATCGAGGCCACGGCGTCGGTGATGCGGCCGATGGCCTGCTTGGTGCTCGAGACGGTCTCGGCGATCTCGCCCAGCGCCTCGCTGCTCGCGTCGGCGAGCGCGGCCCCCGACGCCACCTCGGCCGCGCCGGACTCCATGGCCCGGACGGCCTCGGCCGTCTCCTCCTGGACCTCCGCGATCAGGGCCGCGATCTCCTTGGTGGCGCGGCCGCTCCGCTCGGCGAGCTTGCGGACCTCGT
>JAKAHL010000181.1 GCA_021815005.1 Chloroflexota bacterium | reverse complement strand
GCTCGTGGCCCTCGCGATGGTTGCGTTCCTGCCGGTCGCCGTGGAGCTCTGGTACCGCAACGTTCACCTTCTGCTGGCGGCCCTGGTGGTGCTGGCGCTGCGGCGGTGGCCCTACGCGTGGATCCCTGCCACGGCCATCAAGATGACTCCGGCGATCGGCCTCGTCTACCTAGTCGCCGGGGGTCGCCTTCGCGACGCGGTCAAGGTGGGCATCGCGGGTCTGGCCGTGCTGGCCCTCAGTGCGGCCGTGTCCCCGCAGGCATGGCAGCAATTCGTCGACGTCGTCGTCGCGATGGGGGGCACAACCGGCGCCAGTCTGGTTCCGGTGCCGTTTCTCCTTCGCCTGGTGGTGGCCATTCTGCTCGCCGTGCTCGGGGGCAGGGTCCACGGACGTTTCGGCGAGTCGCTCCTTGTGATCGCCTTGGTTGTCGGCAACCCGACACTCTGGGCAACGTCGCTCAGCCTGCTCGTGATGCTGGTCCCTGTCTGGCTGCCAGTCGTGCGCGAGAGCGGCCCCGGGGGCGAAACGTTGGTGGCACCTCAAGCGCGGGCCACTGCGTGATGGCCGAGGCGTTCAGACGGTACGCGGGCGCGGCGACCCGAGCGACACGATGCGGCTTGGCGCCGCGACCCCGGAGGCTGTTGCGCTTCGCCGCTGCCGTGGTGACTGCGCTGCTGCTGATTGTTGCCTCAGTTGAATGGGCGATCGTTCTGTCCAGCGCGCTGGGACATGCGGGTACGGTTGGCCTGGACTACGGCATCTACAGGGATCGGACTCGTTCGTGGATCGCTGGGGACGGCTTCTACCTGCCGCGCCAGCTCCACGGGCCGTACGACGTTCAGCCTGGTGACGCGCTGTACCCCCCGGTCGTGCTGGTGCTGCTGGTGCCGTTCACGGTGATGCCGGCTCCGCTGTGGTGGGTCCTGCCGGTGGCGTTGCTGGCGACGGGCCTGTGGCGGTGCCGACCTGCCTGGTGGGCGTGGCCGTTGATTGCGGCGGCCGCTGCCTACCCGCGGACCATTCAGGCTGTCCTCTTCGGCAACCCGTCGATATGGGCGTTCGCCCTGGTCGCGGCCGGGGCGGCATGGGGTGTCCTGGGGCCGTTCGTGGTCCTAAAGCCCACGCTCGCCCCGTTCGCGCTGGTCGGCCTGCGGTGCCCACGGGCGATGTTGCGCGGGGTCGCGGTCGTCCTCCTGCTCGGCGCGCTGTTCGCCCCGATGTGGCCCGACTACTCCCACGTGCTCCTCGACGCCCGAGCTGGTGCCGGTTACGGGCTCGCCTACACGCTTGGGGAGTGGCCGACTGCACTTGCGCTGGCTGTTGCCTGCTGGTCTGGTGGTGCATCCGGCACACCGCCCAGATCGGACAACTGACCGCCGCGCTCGTTGCGCCGTCAGCCGCCGCCCGGCGCCGCTCCGTTGAGCCCGCAACGACTTTTCGCCGCTCGGTGCTATCCTCCGGCCCGTGCTCCCCGCCCCCACCGCCGACGACCCCGCCCAGGCCCCCGCCGCCGCCCTGCGCGCGGTCAGGCGGCCCTTCGAGGCGATCGGGCGGGAGGCCTGGGACGCCCTCGCCGCCGCCAACCCGTGGGCCACCCCGTTCTCGTCGTGGGCCTTCCACCGCGCCTGGTGGGACGCGTACGGCGCCAACGCCCACGAGGAGACGCTGGTCCTGGTCCCGGCCGACGGGCCGGAGGACGCGCCGCCGGTGGCCATCGTCCCGCTGATGCACCGCCACGAGGTGGAGCCCCGGGACCTGGAGCTCCACACCGCGCTCCGGCACCGGGCCGGGGCCGAGCTGATCCCCGTGCCGCCCGACGCCAAGGCCATCTTCTTCGGCGCCAGCTACCACGCGGACTACGCGACGATCCTGGCCGCCCCCGAGCGCATGCCCGCGGTGGCCGACGCGGTGGCCGGGTACCTGGCCGACGGCGGCGACCCCGAGCACCCGCAGCCCTGGGACGCGGTGGACCTGCGCCGCCTGCGGACCGGCGACCCGGCGCTCGAGGCGCTGGCCGAGGCCTTCGGCCGCCGCGAGATTGCCCGCGGCTGGGCCATGAGCGTGGAGCCCGAGGAGGTCTGCCCGTCCGCCGCCCTGCCGCCGGCCGCCACGCTCGACGACTACCTGGGCACCCTGGGCAAGAAGGAGCGCCACGAGATCCGCCGCAAGGTCCGGCGCGCCGAGGCGGCCGGCGAGGTGGTCCTGGCGGCCTCGGCCGACCCGCTCGCGGACCTGCCCGAGTTCATCGACCTGCACCAGCGCCGGTGGGGCGCGGACGGGCTGTTCCCCGACACCGAGGGCGGCGCCCAGAGCCGGCGGTTCTTCGAGCGCCTGTTCGAGCTCAGCGGCGAGGACGGCCCGGTCCGCCTGGCGTTCCTCACCGTGGGCGCCCGGCGGGTGGCGGCGTGCGTGTCCTTCGACACCGGCGATGCCTGCCTCTACTACAACGCCGGCGTGGACCCCGACGCGCGCGAGCTGTCGCCGGGCGTGGTGATGGTGGAGCGGCTGGTGCAGCGGGCGCTCGACCGCGGCGTGGGCCGGCTGGACTTCCTCCGGGGCGACGAGCCGTACAAGTACGAGTGGGGGGCGGTGGACCAGCCCATCCAACGGCTGCTGGTCCGCCGAACAGCGGGCATATGACGAAGCCGCTGCCCAGCGACCCGTGCGTCGCCCCGATGGTGCACCTGCCGGTCCCCGGCCGCGAGCGCGTGCGCGTGGTCCAGGTCATGGCCACCGGCACCAACGGCGGCGCGCAGGAGCACGTGTTCAACCTGGTCAACCGGCTGGACCACGACTTCTACGACGTGTCCATCGTGTCGCTCTCGCCCGGGTCCGCGGTGCGCAAGCTCCAGCGCGCGGGCTTCGAGGTCACCGTCATCGACGAGCCGGACGACGCCATCGCCACCGGCATCTTGGCCGCCCACCTCGCCGACGCCCGTGCCGACGTGATCCACAACCACATGTTCCGGGCCGAGGTGGTGGGCACCAAGGCGGCCATCGCGCTCGCCACCGCCGGCCACCGCCGGCCGTGGGTGGTCTCCACGGTCCACTCCTCGCGCGTGCGCTCGTGCGAGGACCAGGAGGAGCTCCGCCGCCTGACGACCGCGATGGACCGCCTGGTCGTGGTGTCGCGGGCCATCGAGCAGAAGGTGGTGGAGGAGGGGCGCACCGGCGCCGAGCGCATCCTGGTCTACAACGGCGTGGACCTGGAGCGCCTCGACCACCAGGCGCCCTGCTGCACCCTCCGCGAGGAGTACGGCCTGGAGCCCGACGCGTCCATCGTGGGCGTGGTGGGCCGCCTCGAGCTGGAGAAGGGCCACCCGACGCTGCTCGAGGCCTGGCCGATGGTGCTCGCGCGGGTCCCCAGGGCGTACCTGCTCATCGTGGGCGAGGGGTCGCGCCAGGACGCGCTGCGCCAGATCGCCCGCGAGCAGGGCGTGGAGCAGCACGTGGTCTTCACCGGCCGCCGCGACGACATCCCGGCCGTCACCGCCGCCCTCGACGTGGCCGTCCTGCCCTCCTACCGCGAGGCCCAGGGCCTCACGGTCCTGGAGGCGATGGCCATGTCCCGCCCGGTGGTGGCGTCCCGCGTGGGCGGCATCCCCGAGATGGTGGAGGACGGCGTGACGGGCCTGCTGGTCCCGCCCCGCGACCCGTCGGCCCTCGCCGCGGCCATCGCCCGGCTGCTGACGGACCACCCCTACGCCGACACCCTCGCCCGCGCCGGCCACGACCTGGTCCACGACCGCTTCTGCGTCCAGCTGATGGTGAACTCGATCCAGGCCCTCTACGACGACGGCGCGCGCGCGGTGCGCCCCCGCGAGGTGGCGGCCGCGGCGGGCTGACCGAGGCCCGCCGTCAGGCTCGCCGGGGCGGCTATTCTGCTGACCATGCGGCTCGTGCGGCGGGGATGGTCGTGACGGCATGTGCCCATCGCCCGGGTTTCGCCCGGCCGGCGGGCGTGCTCGGATGAGCCTCTCTCGTGTCTGGCTCGTAGTAGCGCTCGCCTTGCCGGCTCTCCTGGCGCTGCTCGTCCCGCTGCCGGCGGTGGACCTCGCGTACCAGGTCCGGGCGGGCGACCTGATCATGGCGACGGGCGCGATCCCGCGGACGGACACGTTCACGTTCACGGTCTGCGGCCAGCCGTGGGCGGACCAGCAGTGGCTGGCGCAGGTGCTCCTCGCGGCCGGGTACCACCTTGGCGGCTGGGAGCTGCTGGCGGTCCTGCGCGCGGCGCTGGTGACGGCGACGGCCGGGCTGCTGGTGCTGGCCGCCCGGCTCCGGGGCGCGGAGATGAGGACAGCATCGGTCCTCGCGCTCCTGGCGTTCCTGGTGTCGGCGCCCGCACTCGCGCTCCGGCCGCAGCTGTTCGCGATCGCGCTGTTCGCGGCGGTGCTGGCCCTCGTCGCGGGACGGGACCGCCACCCGCGCCTGTTCCTGATCGCCCCGCTGCTCGTTGCCGCCTGGGCGAACCTCCACGGGAGCTTCGTGCTCGCCCCGCTGCTGCTCGGCTACGCGTGGCTGGACGACCTCGCGCTCCGGCGGCCCGCCCGCCGCTCGCTCGCGGTGCTCCTCGCCGGGACCGCGGCCACCTGCGTGACGCCGCTCGGGCCCGGGGTGTGGGCGTACGCGGCGGGCATCGGCGCCGACCCGCTGATCGCCCAGCGGGTGTCCGAGTGGCAGCGCACGAGCCCGCTCTCGGTCACGGGCGCCCTGTTCTACGCCTCGGCGCTGGCGGCGGCCGCCGTCGCCTGGCGCGGCCGCCGCCGCCTCGCCTGGCCGGACGCGCTGTGGCTCGTGGGCCTCGCGGC
>JAKAHL010000180.1 GCA_021815005.1 Chloroflexota bacterium | reverse complement strand
GCACGCGATGGCGACGGCGAGGACCAGCAGCGGCAACGCCATCAGGCTCGAGGGACGGCCGTCCGACGCCACGTGCGGTCGCGCCCGCCCGTCCGCGAGGTCCGTGACCGCGAGGGCCAGGGCGAGCGGGACCGCGACCAGGCCCGAGCCCACCACCACTGCCTGCCAGGACAGCCCGACCAGGTCGCGCGCCGCCAGCGCGAACGGCGCCCCGAGCGCGCCCACCGAGTAGAACAGGTGCAGGAGGTTCAGGCGCCCGCCCCGGCTGCCGGCGAACAGGTCGAGCACCAGCCCGTTGCCGCCACCGTCGATTGCCCCGGCACCGGCCGACCGGACGACGCCGTACCAGATGAAGGACGCCCAGTCGCCGGTGAGCCCCTGCGCCACCAGGCCGGCCGCCAGCAGGGCCGTGGCGACCGAGTAGATCAGCCGGCGGCCCAGCCGCTCGGTTGCCATCCCGCCCAGGATCGAGCCCGCGGCATACGCGACGGAGGTCACGAAGTAGAACAGGCCCAGACCCACGTCGGTCTGGCCGAACCCGCCCTCCACCTCGCGCGCCAGCGACGGCACCAGCAGGCCGCTCCAGCCGATGAGCACGAAGGACCAGCAGCCCAGCGCGAAGGCGACGGCTCGGTGCCGGACGAGGACGGGAACCACGCGTGGAGGGTATCGGGCAGGCAGGCACGGCACGCGACCAGCGCGCCGGGCCCTACTCGTACCGGAGCGCGGTGATCGGGTCGAGCCGGGCGGCCTGGCGGGCGGGCCAGACGCCGAAGACCACACCCACCACGAGCGAGAACCCCACCGCCAGCGCTACGGTCGCGGGCGACACATTGAGTCCCCAGCCGGCGATGGCTCCGATCACGGCGCTCGCGGCCACGCCGAACGCGACGCCGATGACGCCGCCTGACAGGGACAGCACGAGTGCCTCGAACAGGAACTGGACGAGGATGTCGCGGCCGCGCGCACCCACGGCCTTGCGGATCCCAATCTCGCGGGTTCGCTCGCGCACCGACACCAGCATGATGTTCATGATCCCGATCCCGCCCACCAGCAGGCTGATGGACGCGATGCCGGCCAGCAGGAGGGAGAGGAACCCGGTGATCGTGCCGAAGGCGGACAGCAGCTGGGCCTGGTCGATGATCGTGAAGTCGTCGGCGGCCCCGACGGCCAGGCCGTGCCGCTGGCGCAGCAACTCGCTGATCTGGGACTTGACCAGCGGGATGGTCTCCGGCTGGACCACCGACACCGAGATCGCCGAGAGCGACGCGCCCGCCACGAAGTAGTCCCGCAGGGTCGGCAGCGGAATCAGCACTTGGTCGTCGAGGATGCCCTTGGGCTGGAGGATCCCCACCACCGTGAACGGCACCCCGCCAATGGCGACCTGCGTGCCCACCGAGCTCCCGCCCAGGCCAAGGTTGTCGGCGGTGGCCGAGCCCAGCACCGCCACCCGCAGCCGGCGCTCCGCCTCCGCGGCCGTGATGAACGCCCCCCGGTAGACGTCATAGGCGCGCACCGGGGCGAACTCGGGCGTGACCCCGGTGATGGACGTGGTGGTGTTCGCGGAACCCGCCACCACCACCGCGACCGTGGACGCCTGGGGTGCCACCTGCGCCACGCCCGGGATGCTCGCAATCGCCTGCGCGTCCTCGATCGTGAGCGTCGTCGCCGAGCCGGCGGCGCCGCGCAGGAAGCCGTTTGACGAGGCGCCCGGGCTGACCTGGAGCAGGTTGACGCCCAGGCCCTCGATGAGATTGGTGATGCCCGACGTGGCGCCCTGCGCCACCGACACCAGCGCCACGATCGCGCCGACGCCGATGATCACCCCAAGCATCGTGAGCACCGCGCGGAGGCGCGCGGCGGCCAGCCTGGAGAACGCGAGCGGGATGAGCTCCGCGAAGATCACGGGCTGGCCACCGGTCGATCGGGCGTCCGGGCCACTACTGACCGGTGGCCGCGGGCGCCGGCGTGCCGCCGCCGGGTCCCGTGGGGAAGGTGGTCACCAGGTCCTTGGCCGTCACCACGCCGGTGACCACCGTGGTGCCCGCTGCCAGGCCGGAGGTGATCGCAGCCTGGGCGGGCGTCATCAGGCCGACCCCGACCGCCACGGCGTGCGTCTTGCCGGGGCTGTCGAGGACCTGGACGGTGTAGGCGCCGGCCGCGCCGCCCACCGCGGACGTCGGCACCCACAGGACGCCGGCCGCGGTGGCTGTGGTGATCGCCACGTCGGCGGTCATCGATGGTGCCGTTCGCTCGGGGGCGCTCGGCAGCGAGACCGTCACCGAGTACGACACCACCCCGCTCGCGCTCTTGGTGGCGTTGGCGACGTCCACCTCGGTCACCGCGCCCTTCGCGGAGACGCCCAGGGCGCCGATCGCCACGTCCGCTGGCTGCCCGGGTCTGACGGCCGGCAGGTCGGCCTCGGTCACCGAGGCGACCACCTCGAGCGCCGCCCCGCGCAGGACGATGACGGTGCCGCTCACCACGTCGCCCGGCTGGATTGCCACCGAGGACACGATGCCGGCGATGGGCGCCGTGAGGGTCAGCCGGTCGAGCGTCGTCTGGGCGTTCGAGACGGCCGTCTCGGCCTGCGCCACGGCCACCCTGTCGGCCGCCACGGCGGCGTCGGTGTTCACCGCGGTCGTCCCGTCGTAGGCGAGCTGCGCCGACTGCACGCCGAGCTGGGCGTTCTGGACTGCGGCGGCCGCCTGGGAGTTGGCCCCGGACGCCTGCTGCCGGGCGGCGGCCAAGGCCCATTGCGCCTGCTTGACCGCGGCCCCGTCGGCCGAGGTCACCGTGGCCGGCAGCGACGCGGCCTGGTCGTCGGCCAGCTTCGCCTGGGCGTCGGCCACGACGGCCTCCGCCTGGGCGACCGCCAGCCGTCCCGTGGCGGCGGCCTGCGCCTGGGCGGTCCGCGCCTGCGAGAGCTGGCGGCTGGCCTGGGTGATCGCGAGCTTGGCCCTGGCCTTGGCGTTGGCCGTCACCGGCGCCGCGTCGAGCGCGAGCCGGGCCCGCGCGGCTTCGAGGTTCAGGCGCGCCGTCGTGAGGGCCGCCTCCGCGTCGGCCGGGTCGGCCCTCGCCAGCACCTGGCCGGCAGTCACCTGATCGCCGGCCCGGACGCGCACGGAGTCCACCGTCCACTGCTGGGCCGAGGGCGTGCCGACCCCGCTGGCGCTCGACGCCTTGGGGTTTCTCACAGGCGCCTGCCCGAAGGCGAGCGCATACGTCTCCACCGGCTGCACCGAGCCGGTGACGGACACGGTGCTCACCACATCGCCCACCCGGGCAGTCGCGGTCAGGTAGGTGACCTTCGGCGCCCCGCCGCCGAGCGCACCGGCGAGGGCGACGCCCCCGGCCACGGCCACGACGAGGACCACCGTCCCGCCGACGGCCCACCGTCTCCTCATGCGCTCGACCCCTCGCTGCCGGCGTCGCCGGCGGACGGCACGGGACCGGCGTCGCGACGCCGCCACGATACCCCGCTGCCGGCATTGCGCTCCGGGGGCAAGATGTCGCCATGGACACCCGCATGGTCCCCGTCGCAGATGGCGTGGAGCTGGCCTCCGATCTCTGGTCGCCGGCCACGCCCGCGCTCCGTTCCGCCACGTTCGTGCTCGCGCACGGGCTGGCCTCCAACGCGCGCCTCTGGGACGGCGTGGCCGGCCGGCTGACCGAGCGAGGCCATGCCGCCGTGACCGTGGACCTTCGGGGCCACGGTCGCTCGTCCAAGCCCGACGGACCGTACGACGTGCCCACCGTGGCCGACGACCTGGCCGCGCTCATCGGCCGGCTCGGCCTCGAGCGCCCCATCGTTGCGGGCCAGTCGTGGGGCGGCAACGTGGCCATCGAGCTGGGGGCGCGGCATCCCGACCTCGTCGGTGGCCTCGTGTGCGTGGACGGCGGCTGGTTCGAGCCGTCATCCGCCTTCCCGAGCTGGGAGGCCTGCCGTGAGGCGCTGGCGCCGCCGCGGCTCGCCGGGCGCCCGCTCGCGGACATCGAGGCCCGCGTCCGCGCCAACCACCCGGACTGGCCCGAGTCGGGCATCGCCGGCATGCTGGCCAACTTCGAGCGGCGCCCGGACGGGACCGCCGCGCCGTGGCTGACCTTCGAGCGCCACATCGCGGTGCTGCGCGGCATGTGGGAGCACCGCCCGTCGGAGCGCTACGCGGCCGTGGCGGTCCCGGTGCTCCTGCTGCCGGCTCGGCCCGCCCGGCCCGGCGGTCGGGCCCTGACCCGCGACGCAGAGGTCGAGGCCGCGCGAGCGGGCCTGCCGACCGCCCGCGTCCACTCCATCACGGGCGATCACGACATCCACGCGCAGCACCCGGCCGAAGTGGCCGACGTGATGATCGACGCCGTCTCCGACGGGTTCTTCGCGTGAGCGCCGGGCCCCGCATCCTCGCCATCATGGGCTCGGGCGAGACCGCGCCCACGATGGCCAAGGTCCACCGCGCGCTGTTCGACCGCCTCGGCGGGCCGGTCCCGGCGGCGATCGTGGACACGCCGTACGGATTCCAGGAAAACGCGGACGAGCTGTCGGCGCGCACGGTCGAGTTCTTCGCCACCAGCGTGGGCGTTCCCGTCGAGGTCGCCAGCTACCGCACGGCAAAGGTGGATCCGGTCGTTGCGGCGACCGCGCTCGCCCGCATCCGTGGCGCGCGCTTCGTCATGGCCGGCCCGGGCAGCCCGTCCTACGCTCTGCGCCACTGGGCCGGCGGGCCCATACCAGACGCCCTGGCCGGCAAGCTGGCCTCCGGGGGCATCGTCACCATGGCCTCGGCCGCGGCGCTCACGCTCGGCGTGCTGACGATCCCCGTCTACGAG
>JAKAHL010000179.1 GCA_021815005.1 Chloroflexota bacterium | reverse complement strand
CGGGCGCCATCCCCGGCGCCATCCCCGGCGGCCCCCACGGGGCGAGCGGCACCGGAGGGCGATCCCACGCCGGCGGCGGCCCGCCGGCCGGCGGGTGGACGGGCGTGGGCGCCGGGGCGCCTCCCTCGGGATCGGCCGGGGGGCCCTGCGTCGCCCGGTCGTCGCTTGGGTCGAGCCAGGTCATCGCGGCCTCCTGCTGCACGCCAGGCGGCGCGCCCAGCGAGAGGATACGGTGGCGGCCCGCCGCGAGGCAGGCATCGCGCCGCCCGCCGCCGGTCCGCGGTCGGGCTCAGGCGAGGATCCGCGCCCGCTCCGGGTCGTACAGCGGCCGCAGCGACACGCGAGCGGGGCAGCGCACGCCCGCCACGTCGATCTCGTAGTCGTCGCCGGGGACGTCCGCTGCGGGCAGGCCCGCCTCGTCCTCGAGCATCGCCAGCCCCACGGCCCCGCCAAGCGTGTGCCCGTAGGCGCCGACCCGGTTGCGCCCCACGAGGCGTCCGCGCCGGTGGAGGGGCTCGTGGCCGTACAGGAGCGGCCCCGGGTCAAGGGCGAGCACCTGCACCAGGCGGCGCCTCGGCACCCGGGACGCCCGCTGCCGCAGCAGCGCCTCGCGCCCGACGAAGCCGCCCGGCTTGTCCCACGCCACCGCGAAGCCGAGCCCGGCGTCGAGCGGCGTGTCGGTGTTGTCTATGTCCACCCCGTAGTCGCGGTACGCCTTCTCCAGGCGCAGGCTGCCCATCGCGCCCAGGCCCACGTTGGCGAGGCCGACCGCCGCGCCCGCCTCGGACAGCTGCTCGTAGACGGTGAGCGCCTGGTCGGCGGGGATGTGGAGCTCGTAGCCCAGCTCGCCGACGTAGGTCACGCGCATCGCCCAGACACGGGCGTAGCCGAGGTCGATCTCGCGGGCCGCGAGGTACGGGAACGCGTCGCTGGACAGATCCGCGCCCGTCAGCCCCTGGAGCAGCTCTCGGGAGCGGGGGCCCTGGACCGTCAGGAGCGTGGTGCCGGCGGTCACGTCCGCGGTCGTGAGATTGGCGCCGTCCGGCGTGTGCCGCCGGATCCACGCCTCCAGGCGCCGGTGGATCGTGTCCGTGGCCACCACCAGGAACCGGTCCTCCGCGAGGCGCGTCACGGTGACGTCCGCTTCGATGCCGCCCGCCTCGTTGCACCACTGGGTGTAGACCAGGCGCCCCGGCTCCACGGCCACGTTGTTCGCGCACACGCGGTTGAGCACGGTCTCCGCGTCCCGGCCCTGGACCAGCACCTTGGCCATGATGCTCATGTCGATCACGCCCACGCCCTCGCGGACGGCCCGGTGCTCGGCAGCCTGGAGCGGGAACGAGGCGTCCCTCCCCCAGCCGACCTTGATCTCGAGCGGCTGCCCGCCGGGCGCGAACCACTCCGCGTACTCGAAGCCGGACGACGGCGCGAAGTGGGCGCCGGCGGCGGCCAGACGATCGTGGATGACGGAGCGCCGGACGTTGCGGGCCGTCTTGGGACGCCAGTTGGGGAAGCCCGAGTCGCCGAACAGCCGGCCCAGCTGCTCCACCGCCCGGTCGCGCCGGTAGCGGCGGCTGGTCTCGAAGGCCTGCGTGCGGTCCACGTGCATACCCGACAGGTCCACCGGCGCGATCCCGGTGTCGATCAGCTCCGCCACCACGGATCCGACGCCACCGCTGAGCAGGATGCCTAGCGAGTTGAGCCCCGCCGCCACGTAGAAGCCGCGGAGCTCCGGCGCCTCGCCGAGCTGGGGCATCGTGTCCGGCGTGAACGACTCGGGGCCGCAGAACAGCGTCCGGACGCCGGCCTCGCGGAGGCTGGGGAAGCGGTCCATCGCCCCGTCGAGGAACGGCGTGATGCGCCCCCAGTCCGGATCCAGGCTGGCGAACGCGATGTCCTGCGGGACGCGGTCCAGCGACCACGCCTTGGCCACGGGCTCGAACAGCCCGACCATGATGCCGCCGCCCTCCTCGCGGTAGTAGCCGTAGCGGTCCGGGTCCTCCACCACCGGCAGGTCCGGGTGCGCCCAAGGGACGGTGTCGGTGATGAGGTAGTAGTGCTCGGCGGCCTGCAGCGGCACGCTCACGCCGGCCATGGCGCCAACCTCGCGGCCCCACATGCCAGCGGCGTTCACCACCACGTCGGCACGGATTGGCCCCCGGTCGGTCAGGACGCCCGTGACCCGGCCCCTCACCTGCGTGATGCCCGTGACGGTCACGCCCTCCGCCAGGCGCGCGCCCCGCATGCGGGCGCCCTTGGCGTAGGCCTGGGTGAGGTCGGCCGGGTTCGCGCGGCCCTCGTCGGGAACGTAGAAGGCGGCCAGGATGTCGTCGGTCCTGGCCGCCGGCCAGAGCTTCGCGAACTCGCCGGCCGAGATCTCCTGGTCGTCCACGCCGAACGTCCGGACGAACGCGGCCTCGCGGCGCAGCGTCTCCAGCCGCTCGCGGGTGGTGGCGAGGTGGCAGTGGCCGATGGGCCGGAAGCCGGTCGCCTGGCCCGTCTCGGCCTCCAGCGAGGCGCACAGGTCGCGCGTGTAGCGGGACATCCAGAGCAGCGTCTCGGTGGCCATGCCGGCCGAGGTGATCAGCCCGGCCGCGTGCCACGTGGTGCCGGCCGTCAGCTGCCTCCGCTCCAGGAGGACGACGTCCGTCCAGCCCAGCCTCGCCAGGTGGTACGCGATGCTGGTGCCGATGGCGCCCCCGCCGATGATCACCGCCCGCGCGCGGTCGGGGATCGGCCCCTTCCTCGCCTGCGCCTCGAGCACGGTCAGCCCCTCGTCCACGGCGCCGGTCGCCCCGGTGGCGGTCTCGCCGCGCCGTGCGCATGCTAGGCGCCCGGCTCCGGAGCCGACCCCTCCGGGCCGCGGGCCGGGACAGCCGACGCCGTCAGCCCGGCGCGCCGCCCGCGCGGAGCACCACCATGATCGCGACGGCATAGGTGATCGCGACCATCGTCACGAACGACAGCGTGCCGATCGCCAGCAGGGCGGGCACGTGGCGGATCTTGGCGAGCCGGCCTGTGAGCGCGGTCGCGACCACGATCGCCGGGGCCACGCCGAGCGGGCCGAGACCGGCGAAGGCGAAGATCGCGAGCACCCAGAAGAACAGGGCGCAGTCGAGCGCGAATGCGCCCAGGAACCGCCACCGCGTCAGCGGCGGGTCCGGCCGGCGCTCGGGCGTGCTGGCGTCCCGGGGCGCCCCGGTGGTGCCGGCGTCCCGGGGCGCCCCGGTCGCGCTGGCGTCCCGGGGCGCCCCGGTGGTGCCAGCCCCGCCCGTTCCCTTGTCGCCCATGTCGCCTCCGCTCAGTCCGGGCGATGATACGGGCGAGCGATCCGCAGGGTGTCGCAGCCCGAACCGCATTGGGCTGGGCATCAGCCCTGCCCTCGCCGCCACTCCACGGAGGAACCATGCCCGACGTCACCATCACCGTCCGCGACAACGGGAACCTCAAGGTGGAGGGGCCCGTCACCCTCCTCGACGGCCAGGGTCGGGCGTTCCCGGTGCCCGAGGGCCAGCCCGTGTTCCTGTGCCGCTGCGGCCACTCCAACACCAAGCCGTTCTGCGACGGCTCGCACCGCGGGGCCGCGTTCCAGAGCCAGGTCCGGGCCGCCGAGGCCAACGCCGGCTGAGCGCTTGGGACCGCCTGCCCGGGTTGACGTCGGTACGCAACTCGGCACGGCGCCCAAACGAAAGCCCCCGGAGGCCACTCCGGGGGCTATTTCGTGCGTGGGAGAGTGGTCGGGGCGGAGCGATTCGAACGCTCGGCCTCCTGAACCCCATTCAGGTGCGCTACCAGGCTGCGCCACGCCCCGAGGGCGCTGAGTCTAGCACCACCTTCGCTCACCGACCCGGCAGGAAGCGCGCTCGGCCCGCGGTCGCCTCGGCCCAGATGAGCGCCGGCCCGGGCCACGGCATCGTCGCCGTGGTGAGCGCGGCGAGCGCGTCATCGGGGTGCGCGGGATAGGCGACCCGAAGCTGCCGCGCGAAGTCGTCGGCGACGGCCCGGTTGGCGCGGGTCCTCCGCACGATGAGCAGGCGGCTGACAGCCGGAGGGGTGCCGAGGGAGCGCCATCCCGACCAGCTCGGCAGCGAGGCCGCCTTCTCGCCCGACCATCGGATCAGCTGCTCCAGCCGACGGAGCTCGGACTGGATCTCGGCGGCGACCGCCAGCGGCGGCAAGGGGTCATGGAGGACCACGTCGATCCAGCCCCGGGAGGGCGCGCTGACGCGCACCTCGGTGAACGGACGGTATCTGGGGTGGAGCTCCTTGAGGAGAAGCTCGACGACGCTGGCCTGGAGGTGGTCTCGGACCAGCGGACCCGTGTTCGGGTAGAGGCGGACGGAGAGGTCTGCGCCAAGCGCTGCGGCCAGCCTCGCACGGGTCCGGTCCGACGGCATCCCGGTCCCCGCCAGGATCCGGTAGAGATACGCGGTGTCCACCCCGGACGCTCTGGCCAGCTCCGGGACGGAGATGCCGGCGTCCAGCCGCAGCGATTCCACGTCCTGTCGGAAGACGCGCGCGACACGGTCCGCGATGCGCTCCCCCTCCCGCCCGATCCGGTCCTGGCCCATGCCCTCAGTCAAGCAGCCTCCCGTTACCCACGGCTTATCCCGGACGACTTCGACTGCCAGTCGATGGATTTGAAGCGATGGGGTCCACGGTGGGACGCAGGGTCGAATCGCCGACGCCGAGGCGGGCCGTGGGCCGGCGAGACTGGGCCCAAGTTCGACTGTCAGGCGAAGGGCCGCCCGATCGCCAGGGAATCCTTCGACGGGCAGTCGAACCGGGGCCGGGGCGCGGGACCGCGCCCGGGCGCGGGGCGCGGGGCGCGGGGCGCGGGGCGCGGGACGGGGCC
>JAKAHL010000178.1 GCA_021815005.1 Chloroflexota bacterium | reverse complement strand
CGCTGCCCGGACGGCACGGGCCGCGGGGCGCCGACCCGATCGCGCTGCTCGGGCGCCTCTACCCGGCCGACCACACCGTTGGCCGCTTCGGGCGCGCCGGAGGCACGACCGTGGGCGCGCTGACCCGGGCGGACCTCGACGGCGCGCTGTACCTGGGGCCGGTGGCGCCCGTGGCCGACACTGCCTCGCCCTGGGGCATGCCCTGGATCTCCGATCGGCTGCGCGCCCCGGACGGCTGTCCCTGGGACCGCGAGCAGACGCACGTCTCGCTGCGCAACAACCTGCTCGAGGAGGCCTACGAGGTCTACGACGCGCTCGAGGGCGGCGCCACGCCGGAACTTGCGGGCGAGCTGGGGGACCTGCTGCTCCAGATCGTCCTGCACGCGCAGCTGGCCGCGGAGGCAGGCGTCTTCGACCTGACCGACGTCTGGCAGGCGTTGGCCACCAAGATCGTCCGGCGCCATCCGCACGTGTTCGGCGAGGCCGAGGCCAGGACCGCCTCGGACGTCAACCGGCAGTGGGAGAGGATCAAGCAGGGCGAGCGAGCCGCCGCGGGCCAGGCGGAGACGAAGAGCGCGCTCGACGGGATCAGCCGCACGCTGCCCGCCCTCGCCGCATCGCAGGAGATGCAGGAGCGCGCCGCGCACCTCGGCTACGACTGGCCGTCGATCGACGGCGTCCTGGACAAGGTGCGCGAGGAGGTCGGCGAGCTGGTGGAGGCGGACAACCCCGCGCACCAGGCGGAGGAGCTCGGCGACCTGCTGTTCGCGCTCACCAACGTCGGTCGCAAGATGGACATCGAGGTGGAGGCCGCGCTCCGCGGCGCCAACGACAAGTTCCGGCGGCGGTTCCGCCACGTGGAGCTGGCGGCGGCCCGCCAGGGCGTCGCGTTGCGCGACATGACGTTTGAGCAGTTGGACGCGCTCTGGGACGCCGCCAAGGCGGACGAGCGCCGGGAGGCATCGGCATGAGCATCGGCAACCGGACGCCCGCAGCAGGCCCGCCCCCCCGCGGCGGCACCCGCGCCGACGGGCGCCACCCGGGCGACCTGCGCCCCGTGGAGATCACGCTCGGCGTCCAGAAGTGGGCCGAGGGCTCGTGCCTGATCCGCTTCGGCGACACGCAGGTCCTGTGCGCCGCCACCATCGAGGACCGCGTCCCGCCGCACCTGCGCGGCAAGGGCACGGGCTGGGTCACCGGCACCTACGAGATGCTCCCCCGCGCCACCGCGGAGCGCTCCGAGCGCGAGAGCGCCAAGGGCAGGGTGGGCGGTCGGACGCACGAGATCCAGCGGCTCGTCGGGCGGTCGCTGCGCGGCGTGGTGGACCTCGCGCGCCTGGGCGAGCGGACGGTCACCGTGGACTGCGACGTGATCGTCGCCGACGGCGGCACGCGCACGGCGTCCATCACCGGCGGCTACGTGGCGCTCGCGGCCGCGCTGATCACCTACGGCATGGACCGGCACCTCACCGGCCGCGTCGCCGCGGTGAGCGTGGGGATCATCGACGGGGTCCGGATGCTGGACCTGGACTACTCCGAGGACTCGCGGGCCGAGGTGGACTTCAACGTCGTGGGCACCGACGCCGGGCAGTACGTTGAGGTCCAGGGCACCGCCGAGGGCAAGCCGTTCGACCGCGCCGGGCTCGACGCGCTGCTGGACCTTGCCGGGACCGGGCTCGCACAGCTGTTCGAAGCGCAGGCCGCCGCGCTCGCCACGGTGCGCCGGTAGTGGGTTCGGGGCCCGCGGCGGCGTCCCGCCGCCTGCTCGTCGCCACGCGCTCGCGCCACAAGCTGCGCGAGCTGGCCGACCTCCTCGGCCTCGCGCCGGACGTGGAGCTGCTCTCGCCCGACGACCTGGGCATCGAGGGCGAGCCCGACGAGACGGGCGAGACGTTCGAGACCAACGCCCGAATCAAGGCCCGCTTCTACGCGCGCAGGTCCGGCCTGCCCACGCTGGCCGACGATTCGGGCCTCGAGGTGGACGCGCTGGGCGGCGCCCCGGGCGTGCGCACGCGCCGGTTCGCGGGCCCCGACGCCACGGACGAGCAGAACAACGCCAAGCTGCTGCGCGAGCTGGCCGGGCTCCCGCCCGACCGGCGCGGCGGGCGCTACGTGTGCGTGCTCGCGCTCGCGCTGCCCGCGGCCGAGGGGACCGGCGGCGCCATCCCGATCGAGGTCCGGCGCGGGACCTGTCGCGGGCGCATCGCGGACGGGCCCCGGGGCGACGGCGGATTCGGCTATGACCCCATCTTCGAGCCGGCACAGGAGCCGCCCGGCGGGCGCACGCTGGGCCAGTGGTCGCAAGCCGAGAAGAACGCCATCTCGCACCGGTCACGGGCCGCGTCGCGGATGCGGCCGCTCCTGCGGGAGCGCGGCCTGGGCGGATGACGGACAAGTCCGGCTTCCGCCCGGACCTCGAGGGCCTGCGCGCGGTGGCGGTGCTCCTCGTCCTGCTGTACCACGCCGGGGTGCCCCTGGTGACCGGCGGGTACGTCGGCGTGGACGTGTTCTTCGTCCTCTCCGGGTTCCTCATCACCGGCCTGCTCATCCGCGAGCTGGGCGGCACGGGGCGCGTGGACTTCGCCGCGTTCTACGCCCGGCGGGCGCGCCGCCTGCTGCCCGCGTCCGCGCTCACGCTGATCGTCACGATCGTCGCGGCGGCCTTCCTGCTGCCGCCCGTGCGCCTGCCGGACGTGGCGGGCGACACCGTCGCTGCGGGCCTGTATGTGTCGAACATGCGGTTCGCGATCCAGGCCACGGACTACCTCAACTCCGCGCTGCCCCCGTCCCCGGTCCTGCACTTCTGGTCGCTGGGCGTGGAGGAGCAGTTCTACCTGTTCTGGCCCGCGCTGCTCGTCCTGGCGTCCGGCGCGGCGTTCCGGGCCGGACGGCGCGATGTCGGCCTGCGGCGGGTGGGGATCGCGCTCGCCGCCGTCCTCGTCGCCTCGCTGCTGTTCGAGGTCTGGCTGACCGGCGTGGCCCAGCCGTGGGCGTTCTTCGCGCTGCCGGCCCGCGCGTGGGAGCTGGCGCTCGGCGGCCTGCTGGCGCTGCCGGCGGCAACGAGGCTGGTGCCACGCCGGCTCGGGCCGTGGCTCGGCTGGGCCGGCGTTGCGATGATCGTCGGGTCGGGGTTCGTGCTCAGCGACGCGACCACCTTCCCGGGCGTCGCCGTCCTGCTGCCCACGCTGGGCTCGGCGCTGGTCATCGCGGCGGGGCTCGCCCCCGGGGCGCGGCCCGCCCCGTCGCCCGCGCTCGCCGCTGCCGCTGCCGATGCGGCCGCCGCCTCCGCAGCCGGCGCCCCACCGGCGCCGGGGGTTGCGGCAGCCGCGTCGGGATCCATCCGCGCCCATGCCAGCCGGCCCCGCGACCGCCGCATGGCCGTGCCGGCCGCGGAGGTCGCCCGGCGCGCGACTTCCACGGCGGACGTGGCGACCGGAATCTCCGGGCCGGCCCGCGCGCTCTCCGCGGGGCCGATGCGCTATCTCGGCCGCATCTCGTACTCGCTGTACCTGTGGCACTGGCCGCTCCTCGTCATCCCCGCGGCGTTCGCCGGCGTGGACGAGCTGCCGCTGCCGATCCGTCTGCTCCTCGCCGCAGCGGCGGTCGGCGTGGCGGCGCTGAGCCAGAGGTTCGTGGAGGACCCCATCCGGCACGGCCGGTTCGTGGGCCTGGCCTCGCGGCGCTCGCTGGCGCTGGCCGGGACGCTCTCGCTCGCGGTGGCGCTGACGTCGGTCTCGGCCAACGCGCTCGCCACGGCCCGTCTGGCCGCCAACGGCCCGGACGTGGGTGGGTCCACCACGGACGTGACGCTCCCGTCGGGCATGCCGGTGGCGTCCGGGCTGCCCGGCGCGTCAGCGTCGCTCGCCACGTCGCCCGCCACGGCATCCGCGCCGACAGCGTCGAGTGCCGCCGGCTCGTCGTCGGCTGCCACGGCGGCCCCTTCCCTGCCCGCGCCCGCGCCCGGCCCGGTCCCGGCCGATCTCGTCCCCTCGCTGCTCAACGCGGCCAACGACCTGCCGGTCATCTACTCTGACGGCTGCCACCTCGACTTCGCGACCGTGAGGCTGCCGCCCAACTGCGTCTTCGGCGCCACCTCAAGCGCCACCACCGTGGCGCTGTTCGGGGATTCGCACGCGGCGCAGTGGTTTCCGGCCCTGCAGCGGCTCGCCAGCAAGCAGGGCTGGCGCCTTGAGACGCTGACCAAGTCGGGCTGTACCCCGGCTTCCGTGACCGTGTGGAACCCGACCTACAACCGTCCCTACACCGAGTGCGACCAGTGGCGCGCCGGCGTCCTCGCCCATCTCGCGGCCGAGCGACCGGCGCTCGTCATCGTGTCCACCTCGCGCGCCTACGAGTTCGTCGTCGGCGGCAAGCCGGTGGCCGTCGCGGCTCGGACGGACCTGTGGGCCAAGGGCCTGACGACCACGCTGACCGCCCTCGCCGCGAGCGCAGCCCGCGTGGCCCTGATCGGCGACACGCCGCGGTCGCTCGCCGACCCCGTCGCCTGCCTGTCGCAGCACCTGGGCAGCATCACCGCCTGCGCCGTCCCCTTCGCGCAGGCCGTGGACGCAGGGCAGGTGGCGCTGGAATCGCAGGCCGCGGCCGCCGCTGGCGCGGCGTTCATCGACCCCACGCCGTGGGTCTGCCGGACGGACCCCTGCACGCCGGTCTACGGCCGCTTCCTGATCTACCGCGACCAGGGCCACCTCACGCGGACCTACGCCTCGGGGCTCGCCTCGGAGCTGGCCGCGGCGCTGCCCAAGCTCGGCTCGTAGGGACCTGCCGCAACGGGATCGGGCCCGGCCGCGCGGGAGGTCGCGGCGAACCCGGTCCCCGGCGGCGAGGCTGCGGGTCGGGGGCGTCGGCGCTTGAGTGGCTTGGCCT
>JAKAHL010000177.1 GCA_021815005.1 Chloroflexota bacterium | reverse complement strand
CGTCCGGGGCCCAGGTCACCCGCGACCCGGCGCTGCTGGCGATCCTCCCGGCCTCGGTCGCGGGCGTGCCCGTCACGGAGGAGCCGCAGTCCTTCGGCGAGGCGGTGGCCGACCCCGCGTTCGTGGCGTCCGTGGATCGCGCGGCCTTCGCGATCGCGGTCTCCGGCGGCGATCTCACGTCCGGCGTCGTGGCCCACCTTCGGCCCGGCGTGTACTCGGACGCGATGTTCTCCGACTGGCGCTCGAGCTACGACGACGGCGCCTGCGCCCAGGCTGGCGGCGTGGTGGCGCACGCGGAGGAGGACCAGGGCGGGCGGACCGTGTACGTGACGACCTGCGGCGGCGGCCTGCGCGTGTACCACACGTACCTGGCGAGCCGGGGCGTCATCGTCTCGCTCCTGACGAGCGGCCCGGCGGATCTGGGCGGGCAGCTGATGGCGGCGATCGCCGGGTAGGAGCCGGCGCCGCGCGGCCGGTGGATCGGGGCTCGCGAGCCCGGGAACGGCGGGCGTAGACTCCGGCGCCATGAGCACCGAGCACATCGCCACCGCCCCCTCCGGCCCGCGCCCCGTTCGCGCCCCGCGCGGCACCACCCTCTCCACCCGCGGCTGGCAGCAGGAGGCCGTGCTGCGGATGCTCATGAACAACCTCGATCCCGAGGTGGCCGAGAACCCGGACGCGCTCGTCGTCTACGGTGGCACGGGCCGCGCCGCGCGCAGCTGGGAGGCGTTCGACGCCATTGTCCGCGAGCTCCGGAACCTTGCCGACGACGAGACGCTCCTGGTCCAGAGCGGCAAGCCGGTGGCGGTGTTCCGCACCCACCCGTGGGCGCCGCGCGTGCTGATCGCCAACTCGAACCTGGTGGGCAAGTGGGCGACCTGGGAGCACTTCCGCGAGCTCGAGCGGAAGGGCCTGATGATGTACGGCCAGATGACCGCCGGGTCCTGGATCTACATCGGCACGCAGGGGATCCTCCAGGGCACCTACGAGACGTTCGCCGAGCTCGCGCGCCAGCACTTCGGCGGCACGCTGCGCGGGACCGTGACGCTCACCGCGGGCCTGGGCGGGATGGGCGGCGCCCAGCCGCTGGCGGTCACGATGAACGAGGGCGTGGTCATCGCGGTCGAGGTGGACGAGCGCCGTGCAGCCCGCCGCCACGAGATCGGCTACGTGGACCGCCTCACGCACGACCCGGCCGAGGCGCTCCGGATGGCCCGCGAGGCCGCCGCCGAGGGCCGGGCGCTGTCGATCGCGCTGGTGGGCAACGCCGCCGAGGTGGAGCCCGCGTGGGCGAAGGCCGGCGAGCGGTTCGACGTGGTGACCGACCAGACCTCCGCGCACGACGCGCTGGGCGGCTACGTCCCGGCGGAGATCTCGCTGGCCGACGCGCTGGTCCTGCGGGAGACCCAGCCCGACGTGTACGAGGCGCGCGCGAAGCGCTCGATGGCGGACCACGTGCGGGCGATCCTCGCCTTCAAGGCGGTGGGCGCGATCGCGTTCGACTACGGCAACAACCTGCGCGCCCAGGCCAAGGACGCCGGCGTCGAGAACGCGTTCGACTACCCGGGCTTCGTGCCCGCGTTCATCCGGCCGCAGTTCTGCGAGGGGCGCGGCCCGTTCCGCTGGGCGGCGCTCTCCGGCGACCCGGCCGACATCCTGCGCACGGACCGGGCGATCCTGGAGCTGTTCCCGCACGACGAGGGCCTGCGCCGCTGGATCGAGATGGCCGAGGCGCGGGTGCCGTTCCAGGGCCTGCCCGCGCGCATCTGCTGGCTGGGCCACGGCGAGCGCCACCAGGCCGGCCTCGTGTTCAACGAGCTCGTCCGGACCGGCGAGGTGAAGGCGCCCATCGTCATCGGCCGGGACCACCTCGACGCCGGGTCCGTGGCGTCCCCCAACCGCGAGACGGAGGCGATGGCCGACGGCACCGACGCGGTCGCCGACTGGCCGCTGCTCAACGCGATGGTCAACATCGCGGCCGGCGCCACGTGGGTCTCGATCCACCACGGCGGCGGCGTGGGCATCGGCTACAGCCAGCACGCGGGCATGGTGGTGGTGGCGGACGGGACGGACCTCGCCGCCGAGAAGCTCTCGCGCGTGCTGCTCACCGACCCGGGCATGGGCGTGGTGCGGCACGTGGACGCGGGGTACGAGCGAGCCGTGGAGGTGGCGCGGGAGCGGGGCGTCCACATCCCGATGCTCGAGGGCGCCTGACCCCGGGCGCGGTCAGGCGCCTGGGGTCAGGCGCCCTCGTCCGCGGCCTCGGCCGGCGTCTCCCGGAGCGCGCGGACCGGCGACAGCGTCACCGGCAGGAATGCCACCAGCGACCCGATCGCCCCCACCCAGATCGTCGGGTGGAGCCCGATCACGCCGCCCAGCGCGCCGCCCGCTAGCGCCCCGACCGGGATCGTGCCCCACACGATGAACCGCATCGACGCGTTCATCCGGCCCTGCATCCGCGGCGGCGTGATCGCCTGGCGCAGGGACACCTGGTTCACGTTCCAGACCACCCCGGTCAGCCCGCCGACGAACACCGAGACGACGACCGCCGGCCAGACCAGCGCGTCGGGCGCGAGCGCGATCACCAGCCACTCCAGCCCGCCGCAGGCCGAGGCGAGGACCAGCGTGCGTCCAAGGCCCAGGATGCCCGCCAGGCGCGCGGCGACCAGCGCCCCGAGCAGGACGCCGAACGAGCCGAGCGAGAACGCGAGCCCGATCGCGGCCGCGGACATCCCCCGCTCGCGGACCAGGTACAGCACGAAGATGGCGTTGCCCACGTTGCCGAACAGGTTCGCCAGCCCCGTCGAGGCCGCGATCGAGCGCAGCCACGGGTGGCCCGTGACGTAGCGCAAGCCCTCGGCCATCTCGGATCGCATCGACGGCTTCGGCCCGTCGGTCGCGGTGTCATGCCGCTCGAGCGGCGGCTCGGCGTGGCGGATCCAGCCCACGAACGCGGCGGACCAGACGAAGCTGGCGGCGTCGAGCAGCATCGCGAACGGCGCCCGCAGCACGCCGATGAGCACGCCTGCCACGCCCGGGCCGAGGATCTGCGCCGCCGACTCGGTGATCTGCAGCTTGCCGTTGCCGTCCACGAGCTGGTCCCGGTCGACGATCGAGGGCAGGTAGCTCTGGTACGCCACGTCGAAGAACACGGTCAGCGCGCCCACCGCCAGGGCGACCGCGTAGAGCTGCCAGATCGACAGGGCGTTGAGGGCGAACGCCACCGGGATGGTCGCGATGGCGACCGCCCGCCCGAGGTCCGCGGCGATCATGATCGGCCGGCGGCGGAGGCGGTCCACCCAGACGCCGGCCGGCAGGCTGAGCACGATGAACGGCAGCATGCCGAGCGTGTTGAGGAGCCCGAACTCGAACGCGGTCACGTTGAGCGCGGTCGCCGCGATGATGGGCACCGCGAGCCCGGTGATGGCGTCGCCGAAGACCGAGACGGTCTCGCCGGTCCACAGCTTGAGGAAGTCCGGGTGGCGCAGGAGGCGCTGGCTCGGGTCGGGCATCGCGGCGAGTCTACTGGGCATCCGGCGCTCGCCGGCACCCTGCGCGCCCGCCGCCCGGCGGACCCCTGAGGCCTGTAGCATCGGCGACATGCTGGTCGAAAGCGTCCCCAACGTCTCCGAGGGCCGACGGCTCGACGCGGTCGAGCGGCTGGCCGCGGCGCTCACCTCGGTCCCAGGCGTGTACCTGCTGGACCGCACCTCCGACGGCAGCCACAACCGCTCGGTCTTCACCGTCGCGGGCGAGCACGAGGCGGTCAGCGCCGGCCTGGAGCGCCTGCTCGCGGTCGCGATCGACGAGATCGACATGGAGCGCCACGAGGGTGAGCACCCCCGGATCGGGGCGGTGGACGTCGTCCCGTTCGTGCCGCTCGGCGACACCACGCTCGAGGCCTGCGTCGCCCTCGCCCGCGACTTCGGCAGCCGCATGGCCGCCCGCCACGGCCTGCCGGTCTACCTCTACGCCGACGCCGCCACCCGCCCGGACCGCGTCCGGCTTGCCGATGTCCGCCGGGGCCAGTACGAGGGCCTCAGGTCCGAGATCGCCCAGCCGGGCCGCCAGCCGGACTTCGGACCGGCGCGGCTCCACCCGCGGGCCGGGGCGATGGCCGTGGGCGCCCGTCCGTTCCTGATCGCGTGGAACATCAACCTCGCCACGGACGATGTGGAGCTGGCCAAGCGCATCGCGCGCCGCGTCCGCGAGTCGGGCGGCGGGCTGCCGCGGCTCCAGGCCAACGGCTTCCGGGTCGAGGAGCCCGAGCGGGGCCACCCGGTGCGCGCCCAGGTCTCGATGAACCTGCTCGACTTCCGCACCACGCCGCTCTGGCGCGCGTGGGAGGAGGTCGGCGCGCTGGCTGCCGAGGACGGCGTGGAGCTCGCCGAGTCCGAGCTGATCGGCCTGGCCCCGCTGGCGGCGCTCCTCGACGTGGCCGACCACGCCGGCGCTCCCGCCGGCGCCCCCGTGGAGGTGCGGCTCCGCGCCGCGGCCGAGGCGATCCGGCTGCGCGACTTCGACCCGCTCATGGCCCTCGAGCTGCGGCTCGAGGACGCCCGCGGCCGGGCGTGAGCCTCCGGCTGATCGAGGGCGGCCGCGGCCAGGGCGACGCGCCCGGGCTCCTGATCCACGGCGCGTCGCAGATCGCCACGCTGGCCGGCGGCCTCCGGCGCGGCGCCTCCCAGGGCGACCTGGCGCTGCTCGACGCCGCCGATGCCGGCGGTCCCGAAGCGCCCACCGCCCCGGTCGTCGCCCTGTGGGACGGCCGGGTCGTGGGCGTCGGCCCGCGCGACCGCGTGGAGGCGCGGCTCGAGGCCAACGGCTACAGCCTGGCGCGCCTCGCCCGCCTCGACGCTGACGGCGGCGTCGTCCCCCCGGGCCTCGTTGACCCGC
>JAKAHL010000176.1 GCA_021815005.1 Chloroflexota bacterium | reverse complement strand
GCCCGGCGACATGGCCGAGGACCTGGCCAACTTCCTGCGGTACCGCATCCCCGACCTGGAGCGGGACCCGTCATGGCAGCCGTGGCTGGGGCGCTCCATGGTCTGGACGCACGCTGACGGCCGCCGGGAAGTCATCGGCACGATCGGCTTCCACGCCCCGCCCGACGAGGAGGGCAGGGTCGAGATCGGCTACCGCGTGGAGCCGGCCTGGCGTCGGCGGGGCATCGCCACCGAGTGCGTCCGGGCGCTGCTCGCCTGGGCGGAGGAGCAGGGCGTCCACCGGTTCCGCGCCTCGGTCGCGCCCGACAACACCGCCTCGCTCGCGGTCGTCGGCTCGTTCGGGTTCCGCCAGGTGGGCGAGCAGATGGACGAGATCGACGGCCTCGAGCTCGTGTTCCACCTCGACCGTCCGGGCTCCGGGTTGGCCTGAGCCCAGCCCGCCGCGTCGTCCCGCCTTCTCGACGCTGGGCCCCCGCGTAGAGGCTGGTTGCATCTTGCCGCGGCCGCGGAGGCGGCGGAGCCTCTCGCTTTGATGCACGCTGCAACCGCGATCATCCTCGTCTGGCTGGTGGCACTGCTCGGGGCCTGGGTCTTGGCGCAGGACGCGGGCCTCCGAGAGGTCACTGGCGTCGGGCTCGCCGTCTCGCTCAGCGTCATCGCCTTCGCGGTGGTGGCGCGCTGGTGCGGGGAGGGCGCCAGGACGTCAGCCCTCCTCCCGGCGTGCCGCGGCCCAGTCGCGCTCCCCTCGATCGCCGCGGTGGTCGAGGGCCGGCACGCGCTCCCGGCGTCGCCCCCATAGGGTCCGCGCGCAACGTGCCGACGGTGGTGGTGGACGAGCCGCGCCTGCCGGGCGTCGCGACGGTCGCCGTGGACAACGCGGGCGGCGCCAGGGACCTCGCCCGCCACCTGGTGGGGCTCGGGCACCGGCGGTTCGGGATCGTCGCCATGCGGTTCCAGACCGACGGGTACACGGGGCCGGTCACGCGGGAGCGCGTGGCGGCCAGCGCCTACGAGAGCGCGGCCGCCCGGCTCGACGGGTATGCGGCCGCGCTGGGCGAAGCGGGCATCGACGTCGCCGCGGTCCCGCTCTACGAGTGCGCGCACAGCGACGAGGCCCACGGCGCGCAGGCGGCGGGCTACCTCCTGGGGCTCGGGGAGCGGCCGACGGCGATCCTGGCCATGACGGACCGGCTCGCGATCGGCGTCATGGGCGCGGCGCGGGCGGCCCGGCTGCGCGTGCCCCGCGACCTCTCCGTGGCCGGGTTCGCTCAGGCGAGGCCCTCGTGCCGGAGCACCCGGACCTTCAGCGCGTCGGTGCCCACCAGGTAGAGCAGCGCGAGCACGAGCATCGCGAGGACCTCGGCCGCCCCGATCGGCGCCATCAGCCAGCCGAGCAGCGCCAGCGCGGAGACCAGCAGGATGTCCGCCGCGGAGCTGACGGCGAGCAGCGGGCTGGGCGTCGAGCGCCAGAAGCGGCGCCGCTCGCGGACCAGGTAGACCGTGGCCTGGCCGCTGAACACGAGCCAGACGAAGACCAGCGTGTGCAACTGGTCGGGGCCGAGGCGGAACCAGGCGAGGCCGGCCCAGTAGACCCCGAAGGAGACCGCGAGGAGCGGCACGGCGAGCAGCATGGCGCTCACCACCAGCCCTCGAACCGGCCAGCGGTCCGGCCGCGGCGAGAACGGGACGTTGTCGGTGGCGATCGACATGGTCACGAAGTCGTTGGCGAACAGGAGCAGCACCACCAGCCGCGGCGTGGTCACGAACTGGCCCGTGACCAGCAGGCCGACGCTCAGGAAGAGCGCGATCTGGAACGTCTTGATGATCTTGTTGAGCGTGTAGGTGAGCATTCGCTGGTAGATCCGGCGGCTGGTCTCCACGCCGACCACCACGTCAGCCAGCCCGGGCGACGTGAGGACCACGCTGGCGGCAGCCTTGGCGACGTCCGTGGCGGACGAGACCGCGACGCCCACCTCCGCCTGGCGCAGGGCCGGGGCGTCGTTCACCCCGTCGCCGGTCATCCCGACGACGTGGCCGGCGCGCTGGAGGCCTCGCACGAGGTGGAACTTGTCCTCCGGCAGGACCTCGGCGAACAGGTCGCAGTCGTCGGCGGACGCCGGGGCGCCGGACCGCAGGCGGTCCGCCAGGCAGGCGCGCTCGCCGATCCCGACGCGCGCCGCCACGGCCCGGCCGGTCGTCAGGGCGTCGCCGGTGACCATGATCACCCGCACCCCCAACTGGCGCAGGCGGGCCACCAGCGCGGCCGAATCGGGCCGCACGGTGTCGTCGAGCGCGAGCACCCCCACCGCCTCGAGCGGGCCGGACTCCGGGCCGGCCACCACGCCCAGCACCCGGGCTCCGGTCCCCTCGAGCGCCGCGACGTCGCTGTCCCAGCCGGGACCTGGCGCAGCGACCAGCCTAGCCACCCAGTCGGGCGCGCCCTTGGCCACCCGCCGCGCTCCAGCCGGGTCCGCGAGATACGCCTCCGCGCGCTTGGTGGCCGGCTCGAAGGGGACGAACCGGAGCCGCTCGCCGGGCACGACGCCGCGCTCGCGGGCGGCGTCGAGGATGGCCAGGTCCAGCGGATCCGAGCCTGCCTCGTCGGAGGCGAGCGCGGCGTAGCGGAGCAGCGTCGTCTCGTCGTGCGGGGGCCGCGGGCGCAGGGCGGAGAGGGAGAGCCGGTTCTCGGTGATGGTGCCGGTCTTGTCGGTGCACAGCACGTCCATCGCCGCGGCCTCCTCGATCGCGGAGAGGCGCGTCACCAGCAGCCCGTGGCCCGCCAGATCGAGGGCGCCCAGGGCGGTGGCCAGGGTGAAGGTGGCCGGCAGCGCCACCGGCACCGACGCGATCAGCAGGATCAGCGAGAACGGCAGCAGCTGCGCCAGCGGGAAGCCGGTGGCCAGGGCGTAGGCGAACAGCGCCACCACCAGCAGCAGGTCGATGCCGACCAAGTAGCGGACGATGCCCAGGATCACCTGCTCTAGGTGGCTCGGGCTGCGCGCGCTGCGCACCAGCTCAGCCGTCTTGCCGAAGTAGGTGGACGCGCCGGTGGCCGTCACCTCGCCCGAGCCCTGGCCGCGCACGACGGTGGCGCCCGCGTAGGCGAGCCCGCCAGGAGCCAGGTGCACGGCCAGCGACTCGCCGGTCAGGGCGGACTGGTCCACGTCCAGGTCGCCGTCACTGAGGCGAGCGTCAGCGGGCACCAGGTCTCCCATCTGGAGATGGACCAGGTCGCCCGGAACCAGGGCTTCGGCCGCGACCGACTGCCAGGAACCGTCGCGCCGCACCTGCGTGCGCACCTGCAGGCGGCTCCGCAACAGGGCCAGCGCGCCCTCGGCGCGGCGCTCCTGGGCGAACCCGAGCACCCCGTTGAAGACCAGGAGCGCCGCGAAGAGGAGCGCCTCGACCCACTCGCCCATGGCGAGCTCGAGGACGACGGCCACCTCCAGCATCCAGGGAACGGGCGCCCAGAACTTGGCCAGCAGCGTCCGCAGGGGATGCTCGCGCTCCTCGGCCACCGCGTTGGGGCCGTGCTGCGCGAGCCGGACGCGCGCCTCCTCGCTGGTGAGACCCGCGGGGCTGGCCGGAGAAGATGGGCCCGGGGGCGTGACGGCACGCTGGCCGGGGGACGGGGACGCGCCGAGCTGGCCGGGGGAAATGGGGGAAGTCGCGGAATGGTCGCCGGACATGCCGACCCCCTGCGGGCTGGGGCCTACGGCGCCGCCAAGATACGTGCGAGGACCAGGTCCGATTCGGGGGATCTGGCTCCGGCGGTAGGACTCGAACCTACGACCAAGTGATTAACAGTCACCCGCTCTACCGACTGAGCTACGCCGGAGCGATGACGCCTCGCGGCGCCGCGGCGGAACTATAGCAGGGCCGGGACCGGGGCGACGGGCCCTTGCCACGGTCGACAATCGCCCAGTCGACGGTCGCCCGGTCGACGAGCGCCCAGTATCCTGCGGGCCATGCCCATGCCGATCCCGCTGATCTCGCCCGAGGCGCTCGCGAACCGCCTCACCGACCCGCGCCTCCGCCTCCTAGACGTGCGCTGGTGGCTCACGGAGCCGGGGCGCGGCCGCCGCGACTACCTGGCGGGCCACCTGCCGGGGGCCGTCTGGGTGGACCTGGACGCGGACCTCACCGCGCCGGTTGGGCCGGGAAGGCACCCGCTGCCCCATCCCGCCGCATTCGTGCAGCGCATGGCGGAGCTGGGCGTGTCCGACGATTCCGACGTGGTGGCGTACGACGACGCAGGCGGCACGATCGCCGGGCGGATCTGGTGGATGCTCGAGGACCTGGGGTTCGAGGCGGTCCGGGTCCTCGACGGCGGGCTCACGACGTGGGCTGCGCTAGGCCTGCCCGTCACGATGGCGGTCGCCGAGGTCGCGCCGGGCACGCTCTCGCTGGCACCGCGACCCTGGCGACGCGTGGTCGATCGTGCGTGGCTGGTCGCCCATCTCGGCCGGGTGGCGATCCTCGACGCCCGCGCCCCCGAGCGCTACCGCGGCGACACGGAGCCCGTGGACGCGTACGCCGGGCACATCCCCACCGCGGTCAGCCGACCGCTCGCGGGCAACCTCGGGCCAGACGGCCGGTTCCTGGCCGCTGCCGATCTCCGAGCGCGGTTCGACGGGCTGGGCGACCGGGTCGTCACCTCGTGCGGCAGCGGCGTCAACGCCTGCCACAACGCCCTCGCGATGCGGGTTGCCGGCCTGCCCGATCCCCTCCTCTACGAGGGCTCGTACAGCGACTGGACCCGCAGCGGGCTGCCCGTGGCCACCGGGGACGAGCCGGGGTCGATGCCCGTCTGATGCCGCGGCGGGCACGGGGCCCCGCAGGGCATGGGGCCCCGCCGGGTAGGCCTCGCCCGGCACGGGGTCTCGCCGGGCACGCGCCGCCGGGCCGTCCGGCCGACTCACCGAGCGCGGTCCAGCGCGAATGGCGATGCCCGGCGGGCGGGC
>JAKAHL010000001.1 GCA_021815005.1 Chloroflexota bacterium | reverse complement strand
CACGCGCTGGCGGCACTGGCGTCGCTGGCCGAGCGAGGCGGCGTCGGGATCCTGGCCGGAGGGACCGGCTTCTGGCTCCGGGCCGTGATGCGGGGCCTCGACACCGACGCGCTGCCGTCGGACGCGGACCTGCGCGCGGGCCTCGAGACCGACCTCGCGCGCGACGGCCTGGCTCCCCTGGCGGCCTGCCTGCGCAATGTCGCGCCGGCGCTCGCGGCCCGCACCGACCTCCGCAACCCGCGGCGCGTGGTCCGGGCCCTCGAGATCGCGATGCTCCAGGGTGACGAGCCGCTGCCCGAGCCGGTGGGCTACCCGGCGCCGGTGCTCGGGTTCCAGCTGGCCGTCGAGTCGGCCGAGCACGCCCGCCGCATCGCCAGCCGAGCGCGGGCGCAATTCGACGCCGGCCTCGTGGAGGAGGCGCGTGCGCTGCGCGAGCGGTGGGACGCCGCCCTGCCGTGCTTCAGCGCCATCGGCTACCGCGAGAGCTGGGCGTACCTCGACGGGGCGGCCACGCTCGAGGCCGCGATCGAGCTCGACGCCCGGCGCAACGTCGCATTCGCCAAGCGGCAGCGCACCTGGTTCCGCGCTGAGCCCGCGCTGGAGACGCTCGACGCCACGGGCGACCCGCTGCCCGCCGCGACCGTCCGGCTCGAGGCCTTCCTCGCCGCCACCGGCTGACGGCGCGGGCCGGCGCGGTTCGGCGAGTCCGCCGGCGCGGGACACCCGCGCCGGGGCCTCGCGGCCCAACCGGTATCCTTGCGCGCCATGAGCCCCCGTGACGCGATCGACCTGGCACCGCCGAGCGAGCGGGCGTTCCTGCTCGCCGTGGACACCGGCGACGATCCCGGCTGGTCCGCGGAGGACAGCCTCGGCGAGCTCGCCGCCCTCGCGGCCACGGCCGGGGCTGACGTCGTGGGCGCCGAGTGGCAGAACCGGCGGCACGTGGACCCCAACTGGTACGTGGGCAAGGGCAAGGCCGAGGAGCTCCTCCAGGCCAAGAGCGAGACGGGCTTCGACCTGCTGGTCGCGGACGACGAGCTCAGCCCGGTCCAGCAGAAGAGCCTGGAGACCCTGCTCAACGTCAAGGTCATCGACCGCAGCCGGCTGATCCTCGACATCTTCGCCCTCCACGCGCAGACCCACGAGGGCCGCCTCCAGGTGGAGCTGGCCCAGCTCGAGTACCAGCTGCCGCGGCTCACGCGGCTGTGGACGCACCTCTCCCGCACCGGCGGCGGCATCGGCACCCGCGGTCCCGGCGAGAGCCAGCTCGAGACGGACCGGCGTCTCATCCGGGAGCGGATCAAGAAGATGAAGGAGCGGGTGGAGGACGTCCGGCGGCAGCGCCAGACCGCCGCCCGCGGCCGGGACCGCCGCCTGTACCCGACCGTCGCCATCGTCGGCTACACCAACGCCGGCAAGTCCACGCTGCTCAACGCGCTCGTCGGGACCGAGGTCGCCAAGGCCGAGGACAAGCTGTTCGCCACGCTGGACCCGACGTCCCGCCAGGTCAAGCTCGGCGACGGGCAGGTGGTCATCGTCACCGACACCGTGGGGTTCATCCACAAGCTGCCGCACCAGCTCGTGGACGCCTTCCGCGCGACCCTCGAGGAGGTCGTCCGCGCCGACGTCCTGGTCGAGGTCGTGGACGTGGCGGACTCGCACGCCGCGGAGCATCGCGCCACGGTCCAGGCCGTCCTCGACGAACTGGGCGCAGGTGCGAAGCCCCGGCTCACCGCGCTCAACAAGGCGGACCTGCTCTATCCCGGCTCCGACGGGACGCGCCCTGCGCCAGCCGTGGCGGGCAGCGTCCTGGTCGCCGCGGCCACCGGGTTCGGGCTCGACACGCTCCGCGCGGAGATCGCCGCGCTGCTGGCGACGATGTGGGAGGACGTGGACGTGGCCGTCCCCTACGCGGCCGGCGAGCTCCTCGCCCGGGTCCGGGAGCGCGGCACCGTCGAGCTCGAGTACGGGGAGCGCGACGTGCGCGTGGTGGGCCGCATGGCGCCCGGCATGGCGGGCGAGCTCCGGGCGGTCGCGGAGCGCTGGGCGGGAGCGCTCGCCGACGGGAGCGGGGAGGCGTGAGCGGGGCGGCGCGACCCCGGGTCCGGCGCGCTGGCACCGCGGGCCTGCCCGGCGGGCGACGGCTCGTGTGGTCGGTCGCCGAGGGCGGCCGCGGCTGGCGCTGGCGCTCGGTGACCACGCACGGCGACGGCCGGATGGAGGCGTCCCTGCTCGTCGAGGTCGCCCCGGAGGGAGAGCTGGTCAGGCTCGAGTGCGCGACCGGCGAGGGGCTGCTCACGGTCCACCCGGACGGCCACCTAGGGCGGCTGTACGGCAACGTCGTCCGCGCAAGCGGGGTGGACCACGTGGACCTCCCCTGGTCGCCCGGCCACATCCTCCTCGCGGGCGCGTCGCCGGTGACCGCGGCGATCGCGGCAGCCTGGCTGGCCGGCCGCCTCGGGGTGGGGGAGGGCACCAACGTCCCGGCCGTGGAGGTCGGGGTGGACCTTCGGCCTCGGTCCGCCACCTGGCATGTCGCCCGCACCGCGGCGCGGCGCTGGCGCCTGCTGGCTGCCGACGGGGGACCTTCGCTGCTGCTGGAGACCGACGACGACGGTCTGCCCACGGCGCGCGCCGCGGCGGCCTGGCCCCTCGAGCGGTCAGCCGGCGCGTAACGGGGACGCCGCGCCGCCGCCTGAAGTCACGGTCGGGGGGCTGCGGCTACCATCGCCCCGTCGAGAACCCGCACGTCTACCGAGGCCCCTGTCATGCCCGCACCGGATTCCCTGCCCCCGTCTGCCGCCAGAACCCTCAAGCTCGAGTGCGATGCCCCCGGTTGCTTCCAATTCAACGTCATCACGCTCCAGCCCGGCCAGACGGTCGAGAGCGTCCGGGACGCGGTGGGCGCCTCGAGCGGCTGGGCGATCGTCGCCTACCCGGGCGGCTTCGCGGCCCGCTGTCCGGCCCATGCGCGCGCGCCGCGTCCGTAGCCAGCCGCGAGCCGGCGGCCACGCAAGCAGGGGCTCCGTCCCGGACTGGCTCCTCCGGCACTTCCGATAAGGCAAGTTATGTATCGTACGCACCTTCGCGGAGCCCGGTCGGGCTCCCACATGAGCGTCACCAAACGCGCCCCGTGACAGTCACCAGCGCACATACGGCGATGGACCCGGACGGCGACAGCGTCAGGGTCCGCCTGTCGATCTAGACGCGCAGAACGTCGCCTATGGCGATGAAACGGCGGCGGTCAGGCATGGACGGGTTCGGGCGCAGCCGGGGCGTCGGCCGCCAGGGACGGGGCATTCGAGGGCTCGACCCCTTGGCTAACCACGGGCTCCTGGATGGGCCCGGCGGCCTCGGCCCGGTCGCGGATCCCGAGCATCTGCTTGCGCGTCATGAGGACCACGCCGGTCCCCAGCACCGGCCCCACCACGCGCGAGCCCGGTGTCTGCCTCCCGAGCCAGACCTGGAGGCGCTCGATGAGCAGCGTTCCCCCTGCGCCGTCGGGCCGGATCACGAACGCCCACGAGGCGGCGAAGTCCTCGGGCATGCCGGCCCCGAGCATCCTCCCCGAGGCAGCGAGCCCCGCAGGGCCCGCGTCGTCCGCCGGCCCCTTCTCGCGCCGCCGCGCGATCAGCTCAGAATCGGCGTACAGCACGAGGGAGTGCCCCGGGTCGAGGCCCCGGACGAGGAATCCGCCCCCGGGGTCGGTGGGCACGGTGTCGCCGACCTCGAGCTGCTGCAGCTCGGGCAGGATCCGATCGGCGCTCCGGCCCTTCATGTCCATCGCGTCGTAGCTGTACCAGCCGGCTCGGCCGTACCCCATCTGGACGAGCCAGGGCCAGACGGCCTCGGGCGGCGCGGCGATGCGGATGCTCCGCGTGTCCTTCGTCGAGGGCTCCGCGACGAGGTCATCCCCCGGGAGTTCGAGGCTGGCCTCCCCTTCTCCGACGCCCCAGCCCTTCAGGTAGCTCGTGGCCCTGTAGAACGCGTACCAGCTGGCGCCGGCGATGGCGCTCCCGACGACGATCCGCTTGAGCATCCCCGTCGCACCTCCAAGCGTGAGCGTCCGCCTCGCGGGCGTCCACGGTGAGGGCCGATCGTCGAATGGCGGGGAGCCGAAGGTGCCGCCGTGAGCGGCCCTGGACCGGGCGCTGCGGCTGGCCAGTCCACGACCACATGGCGGGCCACGGAATGGTCACTGGTGACCTCCAGACGACCCCGCCACTCGGGGACCCTCCGGCGGTCCACCGACAGCCCCAGCGCGCAGGGCGAGCTCCAGACCCGCCACCGGCGTCTCGGTGGCCATGGGTGTGCCCTCTGATGCGCGCTACCAGGCGCCGTCAGGCGCCCAGGCCGAGCCGCTCGAGGCCCGCCCGGGCTGGCGGGCAGCCGTTGCCGGCAACCTCGACCGCGTCCCGGTAGACGGCGGCCGCCGACACGCGGTCACCCCGTTCCTCGCTGGCCTGCCCGATCGCGACCAGCAGGTCCACGTAGCGGGCCCGCAGGGCCGCCCGGCGCGGCTCCACGAAGGCGCTGTCGCCGTAGAACGGGCAGTCGTCGAGGTAGTCGCCGCGGTACAGCGCTCGGGCACCCTGGAGCAGCGCGAGCGCGGCGTCGGGGTCGCCCGCACGGCCGGCCTCCTCGAGACGCGCCGTGAACTCGTCCACGTCGGACCAGTCGATGATCGAGCGGTCGAGCCGGTAGCGGTCGTTGTGGTGGCGAATGACCTCCCGGCCGCCGCCGTGCGGGTCGAGGGTGTTGCGGAGGCCGCGCAGCGTGCGGTGGAACGCCAGGTCGGCCCGCTCCAGCTCGACGTCCGGCCAGACGAGCTCGAGCGCCTCGTCCTTGGCGATGCCGCGCTCGCCACGGTCGAACAGGAAGGCGAACAGGGCTTGGGCCTGCCGCGACCCGGCCTTCTCGCCGCCCCACCGGACGATCTGGCCGTCCGCGCGGTCCACCCGCAGCAGCCCGAGCGCCCGCACCTCGAGACCGGGCGCCGACGAGCCTCGGCGCACGAGCGCGGCGTGCAGGGTCGAGGCCGCGGAGTCCAGGTTGGCGCGCTCCTCGGTCAGGTTCCGGAGCGCGTCGACCTGCTCGTCCTCGATGCGCCCGGCCCGCAACGCGGAGGCCACGTAGCGCGCCGACAGGCGCAGCAGCTCCTCGTCCCGCAGGGGCAGGGGCCGACCCGACCGGGTGCCGGCGATCCGGAGCTCGCCCACCAGCTCGTCGTCGGCGACGAGGGGGATCGCGGGCGCCGCCCCCGCCCCGGGCAGGCGCTGCGCCTCGGGGCCCGCGGCCGCCACCACGCGACCGTCCGCGGCGACCACGGACGCCCCGGCGAGGTCGAGCGCGTGGGTCAGGCGGGCGAGGGCGGGACTCACCCCGGCGTGCGCCGGCTGGGCCGTGAAGCGCGGCTGGCCGGCGGCCCGCAGCAGGTCCTGGCGTGCCGTGTCCAACGGCGACCGCTCCGGGAGCTGGCGCTGGACCCAGCGCATCACCGGCTCGTACAGCGCCATCACGACGACGAAGGACAGGGCGACGAACAGCGGCCCGTTGACCTGCAGCACGGCCTGGGCGCCCTCGTCGATCGCGACCAGCGCCGCGACGAGGGCGAGGGCGCCGAGGCCCAGGAGCATCGTCTCGCGGAACGCACGCCCGGCCACGCCCGACGCGAAGAAGACGCCGCTCGAGAACACGACGTAGACGGCGATGACCACCGCAAGCGTGATGAACGAGACGCCGATCCACGGGTCGCTCTGCCCGATGACGGGCAGGATCCGCATGCCGCCGCCGACGGTTGACGCGAGCACCATCGCGAGCAGCGCGCCCAGGTGCCGACGGCGGTCGGCACCGATTCCCGGCTTGCGGAGCGCTCGGACCACCCACCACAGCGCCATCAGGATCGCCCCGTAGCGGATCGCGGCCCAGACGGCGTAGAAGGCGAGGCCCGGGACCGGCGGGAGGCTGAAGTTCGGCTCGATCAGCCGGATCGGGTGCCCCGGATCCACGATGGCGGGGATCGAGACGACGACGTTGAGCACGTAGAACGCCGCCGTCAGCCGGAGCTGACGGCGCGACGGCTGGCCCTCAGTCGTGATGGCGAGGGCGAGATGAGCGAGCAGCGGCGTCGCGAGGCCGCTGGCCAGCTCCTCGACCGCGTTGGCGACCCGAGCGACGCCGGCGCTGGCCGACAGCCGCTCCACGACGATGGCGCCGCTCCACCCCGCGATCGCCAGGGCCAGCATCGCGAACAGGACGCCGTTGGGCGTGCGGGAGCGCGTCACGAGGGTGAGCCCCAGCCACACCCCCAGCACTGCCGTCAGCGAGTGCGCGGCGATCTCGAGTTGCGCTGGAGAAGGCACCGTCCCTCCGGCCCCCTTCGTTGAAGGCGCAAGCGTATCGCGTTCCGCACCATCGGCGGCGAGCGGTCCTACCGCAGTCCTGCCGCAGTCCCCCCGCAGCGGGTCCGCAGGGCGGACCCGGCAGACTGCGACTTGCAGTCTCGCCGATGGTGGCGGTCGGGTCTGTGGCCGGGGGCCGCAGGCGACCGGCTCGGCACCGGCGGGTAAGCCAGGGGGAAAACGTCGATCGGGCGCCGCAGGTCCCTGCGGCGCCCGATCCGTGCCCGCCGCGTCCCCGCTCCTGCCGGACATGAGGGACCGCCCATGCGTTGGGGGGGAACCCACGGGCGGTCGGGTGGCAGCATAGACCACTTCGCGCCGCCTAGCCAAGCCTGGCCGCGGTCGTTCGCCGGCGTGGGCACCGGCCCCGGCACGCCTGGCGCTGCGGCGGCGATCAGCGCTTCGTCAGCGCGGCCGGCGGGAAGATCGCCTCGAGCTGCTCGCCACGCAGGGCCTGACGGGCTGCCTCGGCGGCGACCGCGGCGACGACGGCGAGCAGGACGAGAAGCGAGGGCAGATTCGAGAGATTCATGACGGCATCCGACGGGGCGCGGCTGGCGACCGCCGGTCCCCGGTGGAGCCGTGCGTGCAGCCTGCGCCGAGATTGCCCCTCGGCGCCAGTCGCGCATAGCGACGTCTGGACCGATCCAGCCACGACCCGACGGGCCGCCTGGCCTGCGGGACCGTCGCGCCCGGCGGACGAACGGACTGCCCTGCCGACCCTGGTCTCGCAGCGTGCCCGCAGCTCAGGCAGGCCGGCGCGCCACCACCAGCGTCCCGGCGGCGCCGTCCGCCGTGGCCACGTCCGCGGGCGACTCGAATCCGGCGTCGGCCAGCCAGCGGGCCCAGTCGTCGCGGGTGTCCAGCCCTCCCCCGTCGGTCGCGAGAAGCATCTGGACCGCGAACAGCGCGGCCTCCGGCGGGCCGGCGCGGTCCGGGTCCAGCACGCTGTCGCGCAGGACGATCCAGCCGCCGGGAACAAGGGCGTCGAACACCTTGCGGATCAGCGCGGGCCGTGCCTCGGGCGGCTCGCCGTTGAGCACCCCGAACACCAGGGCCACGTCGAACCCGGAGCCGAGCGCGTCCTGGTGAAAGTCCCCCGCGGAGGCGCGCACGCGGTGGCTCCAGCCGGCGTCGGCGATCAGGCGCTCCGCCACCGCGACGACGGCCGGCAGGTCCACCACGACCGCGCTCAGGCGCGGGTAGCGACCCGCGAGCGCCATGCTGTAGGCGCCGTGGCAGCCGCCCACATCGAGCAGGCGCAGGTCGCGGTCGCGCGGCAGCTCCAGCGCCTCGGCCACGGCCGGTGCCTGCGCCGCCGCCGAGGCGTAGATCCCCAGCACGAACCGCTCGACCCAGTCCGGGGGGGCCTCGTCGCGGCTGTTCTCCGGGGGCCGCCGGCCGCTGCGCACGGCCTCGGCGAGATGCGCCCAGCGGCGGGCGTGGGCGCTCTGGAGCACCAGGCTGCTGGCCAGGCTGCCCGGCGTCCCGCGCACCAGCAGCGGTGCGACGTCGGGCGCCAGCCGGAACTGCCCGCCCGCCTTGCGCAGCAGCCCGAGCGACGTGGCCGCGTTGAGGAGCAGTTCGACCGCCCGCGCGTCCGTGCCGGTCTGCGCGGCCACCGCTCCGGGCGCCGCGGGCCCGGCCGCCAGGGCGTCGAACACGCCAAGCTCCGCGCAGGCGAGCAGGACGTCCGCGCCGCGGAACCCCGCCGCCAGATCCTGCACGCGCCGCCGAGCCTCGCCGCCACCGTCGTGTGCCATGGCCGATCCGATCACCTCGCCGTGCGCCGCGACCCGGTCGTTCGCCAGCCCATGGTACCGACGCCGCGCCGGCCGGGCGCCTGACCGGGGCCGACGAGGGGCGCGCCGCCGAGCCGGTCTACAATTTGTCCGTGCGCCGATTCCATGTTCCCAAGAACCACCTCATGCTCATCGCCGGCATCGTCTGGTGCGTCGCCGGGACCATGGTCACGGTCGTGGGCCTGCCGCTCCTGTTCAAGCTGGAACCCGCCGACCCGATCCTGCTGCCCCTGGCCGCGGTGATCTTCGCCGTGTTCTACGTGTTCGTGTTCTCGCGCCTCGTGCACAAGCACACGCACCGGATCCGGACCCGGCAGGAGGAGCGCCTCCCCTTCTGGCACTTCTTCAACCTGTCGTCGTGGATCGTCATGTTCGTGATGATGGGCGGCGGCATGGCGCTCCGTCTGTCCCACACCGCGCCGGACTGGTTCATCGCCTTCTTCTACAGCGGGCTCGGGATCGCGCTGTTCCTGTGCGGCGTCCGTTTCCTCGAGGTGTACCGCCGCAAGGTGGTGCTCCAGCCGGCGCCCATCGGGCCGAGCGCCTAGGCCCGTCGCGGGCGCCGCTGCGCGCCCGCCGGGCTGGGCATGGCGGCGAGGCTGTTCGACCCGCTCGCACATCGGGTCCTCCCTCCCTACCCTGGGGGACGATCTCCCTCTGGGCAACGCTGTTCGGCACGCCCCCGTTCCACCTGCGCACGCGGGGCGGAACGCCGGGCCTGGCGCCCCAAGCCGCGCCGCGCCGCGAGCCGCCCCCGCCCGCCTAGTGGCGCGGAGCGGCTCACCCATCGGTTCGCCCGCCGGCCGCGCCGCCTCGTGCGCCAGTTCGGCCGCTGCTTGGCCCGGCAGCCCCCTGGCGAGCGCATGGTGCGGACGGCTCGGAGGCTCGTCCTCCCGTAGAGCCGCCCCGTGGCGCCCGAGTCGCCTGACGAGCGGGCAAGCGCCCCGCCTGGCCCCGCCCCGTGGCGCTCGGCCCGGCCCCGCCCTCGCGGCCGCCCCGCCCGGCGCGTCGGCTCGACCGGGGTCGCGAGCGACTCGGCGCGCCACGATCGCCCGCGAACCCATCAGGTGATGCCACACGGGCCGGTGTTGACCCTGCCAGCCGGAGCGGCAGCGAGCCTCGCGACATGCGACCATCGGCCCTGCGGTGGACGCACCGGACGCAAGCGAGGCGGACAACCATGACGACAACCCACGCGGCTCTCCCTGACGGCATGGCCGATCTCGGCGCCGCGGCGATCGCCCGCGCGGAGGCCCACGCCGCCCACAACTACCACCCGCTCCCCGTGGTGCTGTCGCGAGGCGAGGGCGCCTGGGTCTGGGACGCCGACGGGCGCCGGTACCTCGACATGCTGGCGGGCTACAGCGCGCTCAACTTCGGCCACCGCCATCCGCGCCTGGTCGCGGCGGTCGAGGCACAGCTGGGGCGGCTCACCCTCACCTCGCGCGCCTTCCACAACGACCTCCTCGGCGACTTCGCTGAGGAGCTCACGGCATTGTGCGGCATGGACATGATGCTGCCCATGAACACCGGCGCCGAGGCCGTGGAGACCGCGCTCAAGATGGCCCGCAAGTGGGGCTACGAGCGCAAGGGCGTCCCCGAGGGCCGCGCCAAGATCCTCGTGATGGGAGGCAACTTCCACGGCCGCACCACCACCATCGTCGGCTTCAGCGATGACCCGTCTGCGCGCGATGGCTTCGGCCCGTTCACGCCCGGTTTCGTGCGCGTCCCGTACGGTGACGCCGAGGCCCTGGCCGCGGAAATCGACGAGGACACGGTGGCGGTCCTCCTCGAGCCTATCCAGGGCGAGGGCGGTGTGGTCATCCCGCCCGACGGCTACCTGCGTGCCGTGCGCGCGCTGTGCAGCGAGCACGACGTGCTCATGCTCGCCGACGAGATCCAGTCCGGCCTCGGCCGCACCGGCACCACCTTCGCCTGCGACCACGAGGCGGTGGTTCCCGACGCGTACATCCTGGGCAAGGCCCTCGGCGGCGGGATCCTGCCCGTGTCCGCAGTCGTGGCGCGCCGGGAGGTGATGGGCGTGTTCGGCCCCGGTCAGCACGGCAGCACCTTCGGCGGCAACCCGCTCGCTTGCGCGGTCGGCATCGAGGTCGTCCGGATGCTCCGCACCGGCGAGTTCCAGGCGCGGGCGCGCGACCTGGGCGCCGTCCTGGGGGCCGGGCTCGCGTCGCTGCCCGAGCGCCGGGTCTCCGCCTTCCGCGTCCGCGGCCTGTGGGCGGGCATCGACGTGGTCGGGCGCACCGGGCGCGACGTGTGCGAGGGCCTCATGCGGCGGGGCGTCCTGGCCAAGGACACCCACGGGAGCACCATTCGGCTGGCGCCGCCGCTGGTCGTGGAGCGCGCCGACCTCGAGTGGGCGCTGGACCAGTTGCGGCTGGAGCTCGGCTAGCCTAGGCCCGCTCCCCGGCCGCGGGCCCGGGGGCGTCAGTCGGGGCCGGCGCCGACTCGCCGAGCCGCGCCGCTGGCATGGTGCGGAGCGCCATGAGCAGGGCGGCTGCCGCGGCGGCGGCCATCAGCCAGTAGACGACGACCAGGCCCGCCTCCAGCGCATCCCTGCCCGCCGCCAGCTGCGCGGGGCTGAGCTGCGCGCGCCCGATGGGGTCCAGGATCGCCGACGACGCCGTGCCCACGAACGCGGCCAGGATGCCGCCCATCACGCCGACGCCCACCGACCCGCCGATGGTGCGGCTGAACTGGACCAGGCCCGTGGCGGTGGCGCGCCGCTGCCATGGCACCGCGCCCTGGACCATGATGAGCAGGACCGTGGACGAGAAGCCCATGCCCAGGCCGACGACGGCGACCGCGACGGTCTCGAATCCGAGCGACGGGAGGACCGTCGCCTGCGTGACCGCCACCGAGCCGACCAGGATCAGCAGCGAGCCCAGCAGGACGAACGGCCGGGCGCCCACGCTGTGCAGCAGCCGTCCCGCGATGATCGAGCCGACGGGCCACCCGATCGACATGGCGGCCACCACAGCACCGGCCTCGACCGCCGTCCCGCCCTGCACGCCCTGCACGAGTGGCGGCACGAACGTGGTCAGGCCGAACATGACGATGCCCGCCAGGGTCCCGATGCCGAGGCCCGCGCGGATCAGCGGGACCTGCAGCAGGTCCAGGTCCACGAGCGGCTCGGCGACGGCCCGAGAGTGGCGGGCGAACAGCCAGAACAGCGCCACGGCTCCGAGCAGCATCGCGGCGAACGGGGCCGAGACCCAGCCGAACAGCTGGCCGCCCTCCGACACGGCGAGCAGCAGCAGCACGACCGACCCCGAGAGCAGGGCGGCCCCGGCCCAGTCGATCGCGTGCGGCCGGCGCTCGAGCCGCTCGTGGAGGCGGAGGCCGATGATCGCCGCCGCCAGGATCCCGACCGGGATGTTGAGCTCGAACACCCACGGCCAGCCGACCGTGGAGGTGATCAGCCCGCCGATGGCCGGGCCGACGATCGCGGCCACGCCCCACACGCCCGAGAAGAAGCCCTGCATCCGAGCCCGTTGCCGCGGCTCGAAGATGTCGCCGGCGATGGTGAACGAGATGGGCTGGACGGCGCCCGCGCCGAGGCCCTGCACCGTCCGGAAGGCGATGAGCATCCACATCGAGCTCGCCAGCCCGCACAGCGCAGACCCCGCCACGAACAGCGCCAGGCCGATCAGGAACACGGGCTTGCGGCCGTGGATGTCGGCGAGCTTGGCGTACAGCGGAACGGTGGTCGTAGACGCCAGCAGATAGGCGCTGAACACCCAGGCGTACTCGGACAGACCGCCGAGCTGGCCGATGATTGTCGGCATCGCCGTCCCCACCACCGTGGAGTCCAGCGCGGCCACGGCGAGAGCGGCCATCAGGCCGACGGTGATCAGCCGCTGCTCGCGGGTGAGCGGCGGGAGGGGCGCGAGGTCGGCTGCCATGGGACGTCGAGTCTACCGGCCCCGGCGGTCGCGGGCCGCGGCCCCAGGGCCCTGCCCGACGGCGCGACCTTCGCCCGGGCGGTCGCCGAGGAGGCCGCGGCGCCAGCCCGCGGGATCGATCCCCGGACGCCACAACCGGGACCGGTATCCCTGCCCGCCCTCTAGAATGCCGGCATGCCCCGCCGTCACCTCGTCCGCCCGATCGCCGGGCTTGGCGTCCTCGTGCTCGTCGCGGCCTGTGGCGGCATGCCCACGGCCACCGGCGGGCCGCCCAGCGCGACCGCCCTCGCATCGCCGGTGGCCTCGTCCTCAGCCGTCGCCCCGTCCGCTGCCGCGTCGATCGCGGCCGCCGCCCCGTCCGCCATGCTCGGGCCGACCACCGGGGCGCTCACGCTCGTCGAGCCCCTGCGTGACGTCTCTGCGGCGGTCGGCTCGGTGGCGCTGACCCCAGCGGGCTCGCTCGTGGCGACCGAGGCCGGCGCCGACCAGAGCCTGCACGCCCTCGACTGCGCGGCCAGCTGCGGCGACCCGGCCACGTGGACCGACACCCTGCTGGACCCGGGCGTCGCGTGGGCCAACCCGGTCGTCCGGGCCCGGGACGACGGCTCCCTGGTGGCTGTGGCGGACGGTCGCGCGGCCGGGCAGCCCACGGAGGCCATCGGCACCTGCGCGAGCGGCTGCGACAAGCCCGCGTCGTGGCACTGGGCCCTGATCCCGCTGCCCGCCGGCAGTTCGGGCCAGCGCGATCCGAGCCGAGATGTCGCTGTGGGCGGCGACGCCATGGTCATCGGCCTCGGCTCCGGCTCGCCGATGAGCGCGCTGGTGTGCGGCGGCACCTGCGACCACCCGGCCAGCTGGGCCCGCATCGTCCTCTCGGCCGGCGCCTGCACCGCGCCCAGCGTCGCCGCCAGCCCCGCCGGGGCGATGGCGATCGCGTGCGCCACGCGCAGCACGGCCTCCGCCACGGCCGAGAGCGTGGACGTCTGGTCGTGCCCGGGCCAGTGCACCAACCAGATCAACTGGGGCGGCGTGTCCGGGGTGGCATCCGGGTCCGGCCTCGCGGTCGACGTGACGGTCGGGCCGGGCGGCTCGGTCAACGCCGCCGTGGACCTGGGCACCCAGGCCAACACCGCGATGTCGCACCATCTCGGCTGGTTCCAGCGCCTGGGCGGATGCGCCACGCCCGCCTCGTGGCACGGGATCGAGGTGGGCACCGAGACCCTCTACGGCCACCGGCTGGCCGCCGCAACCGACGGGCAGGGCCGGTCGGTGGTCGCCTATGACGGCACGAGCTCGGCCGGGAGCGGGCTGCTGGCCGCCGTGTGCACCGCAGGGTGCCTCAAGGCGGCGTCGTGGTCGGTGGTCCTCCTCGACGACGCGACGCGCCTGAGCGCCCAGATCGCGGTGACCGCGCCGCCCGGCTGCACCACGGTGGCCTGGGTGCCGGCCTCCATCACCGACATCGCGCTGCGCGGTGCCTGGGCCGCGATCGCGTCCGGCTACGATGCCGTCGGCTCCGGCGGTTCCTGCGCCGCGGACCCGCACACCCCGGGCGCGGGCTTCCAGCCGATCCGCAGCGTGGTCAGCCTGGCGGTGCTGGGGCCCTAGCCCCGCGCAGCCGCCGCGCCGGCGCTAGCCTGCCTCCCCTCCCCCGCCCGGCGCGGGCGACACCGCCGGGCCGCCGAAGCGCTCGGTCCGGAACGCGAAGACCTGCGCACCCGGCTCCCGCCAGGCGCCCGCGGGCAGGCCGGCCTTGCGGGTGGCGATGTCGAGCATCTCCACCTTGCCCAGCCCGTTCTCCTCGGCGACCTCCGGCAGCAGGAGGCCCCGCCGGCTGCCCAGCTGCACCACGATCCCGTCCACCCCGATCCGCCACGCGAGCGGGTCGGCGAGGGGAACCATGGGCCCGAGCACCGAGACGTCCACCTCGAGTCGCGCGAGCTCCTCGGGTGCCACCGGCCGGAAGCGCGGGTCCGCGCGCGTGGCACAGGCCGCCGCCTCGGCAACCGCATCGTGCACCGGCCGGACCGGGTCAAGGATCCCCATGCAGCCGCGGAGCTCGCCGTCCTCCACGAGGGTCACGAACGCCGAGGCCCGCAGGTCGGTGGCCGACGCCTCGTGCATGGCGGCGTCGAGGGCGTCGGTCGGCCTCGCCCGGCTGGCCACCGCGACGGCCGTGCGCGCGAGCGCCAGCAGCTGCGCCCGTGCCGCCTCGTCCACCGCCACCGGCCCCGGCAGGCCGGCCTCACCCGCACGCTCGGTGTCGGCCGTCATCGTTCGCCTCCTCGTGGGCACATGTTGCGCCGGGGCGGGAGCCCTGGGCAGGGCGCGATGGCCCGAAACCGGCCGGGCGGCCCTTCCGGGCACGCCCCGCCGGGACGACACTGCGCCCGGAGGTCCAGCGGTGCCCCGTTCCCCCAGCCACCCCGCCACGCCCGCGGTCCCCGGGCTGCTCGCCGCGCCCGAGGCCGACGGTGCCGTCCGCTGCAACGTCTGCGCGCACCGGTGCCTGGTCCGGCCGGGCCGAAGCGGGATCTGCGGCGTGCGCGAGAACCGCGGCGGAACGCTCTATGCCCTCACCTATGGCAGCGTCGTCGCGGCAGCCCTCGACCCGATCGAGAAGAAGCCGCTGTTCCACGTGGACCCGGGGTCCACGGCCTGGTCCGTGGCGACGCCCGGATGCCCGTTCCACTGCCTGTTCTGCCAGAACTGGGAGATCGCGCAGGGCCCGCGGCTGGGCCTCGACCTGCCGACCCGCCCAACGTCCCCCGACGAGGTGGTCCGCGACGCGGTCACCAGCGGCGCCCGAGCCGTGGCGTACACCTACGTTGAGCCGACGGTGTTCCTCGAGTTCGCGCTCGACACCGGGCGGCTCGCCCACGCGGCCGGCCTGCGGAATCTGTGGATCACCGACGGCTACGCCACGCCCGAGGCGGTGGCCTTGCTGGCGGGCGTCATGGACGCGGCCAACGTGGACCTCAAGAGCTTCTCCGACCGCTTCTACCGCCGCCTGTGCGGGGCACGCCTGGCGCCGGTGCTCGACGCCATGCTCGCGATGCGCGAGGCCGGCATCTGGCTGGAGGTGACGACGCTGGTCATCCCGGGCCGCAATGACAGCGACGCTGAGCTCGGCGCCATCGCGGCCTGGGTCGCCGGGAGCCTCGGCCCGGAGACGCCGTGGCACATCAGCCGCTTCCACCCGGACTTCCGGCTCGCCGACGTGCCGCCGACGCCGTCCGCAACGCTCGCCCGGGCCGCGGCGATCGGCCGGGACGCGGGGCTCGCCCATGTCTACGTCGGCAACGCGCCCGAGCTCGGCCCGTCGGACACGCACTGCGCCGGGTGCGGGGCCGTGATGATTGAGCGGCAAGGCTATCGCGCTCGGTCGCGGCTCACGGCCGTCGGCACCTGCCCCGACTGCGGACGGCCCCTGGCCGGCATCGGGCTCGGGAAGGCCGCGTCGTGATCCGAGCCCGCGCGATCCGCGAGCCAGCCGTGGCGGGCTCCTTCTACCCGGCCGGCAGCGAGCGCCTCAGCGAGCTAGTCGCCGCCTGCCTCGCAGCGGCACCCGGGGCGCATGTCGAGACGCCATCGCTCGGCGCCCTCGTGCCCCACGCTGGCCTGGTCTACTCGGGGGCGGTCGCAGCGGCAGGCTGGCAGGCCCTCCTCGCTGGCGCGGGATCCGCCCCGACCGTCGTGATCCTGGGCACCAACCACAGCGCCTGGTTCGAGGGTGTCGCCGTGTTCGACACCGGTGCGTGGCGCCAGCCGGCGGGCGAGGTGGCGGTGGACGAGTGGGTCGCGCGCGAGGTGGCCTCGCTCGGCCCGCCGTTCGCCGCGAACCCGGGCGCGCACCGCGACGAGCACTCGATCGAGGTGCAGCTGCCCCTCCTCTACGCGCTCCGGCCGGGCGCGCGGATCGTCCCGTGCTCCGTGGCTGCCGGGACCGGGCAGGCGGCCGTCGAGGCTGGCCGGCGCCTGGGCGCTCGCCTCGGCGCGATGCGGGCCGACGGGCGTGAGATCCTGCTGGCGATCAGCACCGACATGGCGCACTACCCGGCCCACGACGTGGCGGTCGCCGTGACCGAGCGGCTGCTGCCGTCCATCGTGAGCCTCGACGCCGAGCTGCTCGCGACGCGGGAGCAGGCGGAGGCCCGGTCCGGCGCCCGGGGCGTGGTCTGCGGGATGTGCGGGATCCAGCCCGCGGTGCTGGGACTGGCGGCGCTCCGGGCGATGGGCGCGGCAGGCGGCACCGTGCTCGCGGCGGCCACGTCGGCGGACGCGGGCGGCCCGCCAGACCGCACCGTCGGGTACTTGGCGGTTGCCTTCGCCTGACCCGCGCGCACCGGGCGCGGGCGCCACCGGCACGGGCGAGGCCGCAGGCGGTCTCCGGTTCGGACTAGCGGACCGGCACCGCGCCCTGGGCGAACTGCGCCATGAGGTCCGCGTACCCGGGCAGCCCCCGCTCGTACCCGATCGCCCAGAAGCCGGCCCCGGCGAGACCCCGAGACTCGCCCAGGCCCAGTTTCGTCGCCAGCGTGGCGGGCGAGTCCACATAGACCGCGGTCCAACGGACGGCGCCGGACGCCGAGGGCGGCGCCGGGGCTGGCGATGCCGGCGCCGCCGGGCCTGACGTGCCCCACGGGGCGGACCCCGATCCCGTGGCCGCCGCCGGCGGGGCGGCCACGCTCCCGTCCGAGCCCAGGAAGTACACGTCAACCGCCTCGAGCGGATCCGTCTGCGGCACCGCCGCCGGGTTGGCGAGCACGTCCAAGTGCTCGCCCGGCACCCATGTGCTGCCGCTGCCCGTCGCCGGCGCCCCGATCACGGGCCCCGCCACGGGCCAGGCCATGCCGTACAGCGGCAGGCCGAGCAGGAGCCGCCCCGGGGGAATGCCCGACGCCGCATAGAGATCGAGGGACCACGTGAGCGAGCGTCCCTGGTCCGCCCGCGCCACGGGTGCGGTCCCCCCGGGCGATGACGCGGCAGTCCGGTAGTCGTAGCCCATCAGGAACACCCGGTCGGCGCCTGCCCCGATGGCCGTCGCCGCCATCGCCGCCCCGGTCGGGCCGGATCCGGTGGCCACCGTCACGGTGCCGTGGGGGTCCGCGGCCAGGAGCGCCGTGCGAAGCTGCCCCACGAAGGTGCCGTAGGCGACCATCTGCCCGGGGTCGAGGCCCTCGACATCCACGTCCACGCCATCCGCCCCAAGCCTCCCCACCAGGCCGACGAGCGCCCGGACGGTGGCGGCCTGCGTCGGCGCGGAGGCGAGCAGGGCCTTGGTGTGCGCGGCCGCGAGGCTGCTGAAGACCACCTCGACACGGGTCCCCCGCCGGTGCGCGGCCGCGATCAGCGCGGCGCCGAGCGGCCCGGTGATCCGCCGGTAGCCGGCCAGGCCCGTGCTCAGCGCGCCCCTCGCGTCGTTCGTGACGGAGAACAGGCCGACGGTCGATAGCGGCGTGGCGGCCACGTGCGCGGCCATCGCGCCGTCCATCTCCCAGTACGGCACGAACCCGTACAGCTCGTGGCCGGGCGCGGGGACGGGCGACGCCGACGGCGTCGGGCCCCCGCCCGGCGTCACGGCGCCCGCGCCCGCCGACATGCCGGCGCCGGGCGGCATGGTTGGGGCCGGCCCCGGGCCGCAGGAGGCCGACAGCGTCATCGCCAGCGCGGCGGCGACGAGCCGCGCCCGGCCCGACAGGTGCATCACGCCGCAGAGCGTGCCCGTGGCGGCGCGGCAGGTCAACTGCGCCGGGAGGCCAAAGGGTTGAGGATTCTTCGCCCTCGGGCCCCTTGTTCCCGTCGTCGCGAGCGCGCATCCTCGGCGTGACCGAAGGAGGTGGTTCGGTGACGGCGGTTGGACGCGCCCGCGGCGGCCCGGTGAGGACGGACGGGCTCGGCGGGCTCGAGCGACGTGCGCTGACCCTGTGGCCGAGACTGGACCGCACGGCGCTCCGGCGCTGCCACAACGATGCCCGTCGGATCGCGTCCCTGGTCGCCCGACGCACCACGATGCCGCCCGAGGCAATCCTGGCCGTGCTGACGATGCCGCAGGTCAGCGACGACGACATCGACGCCTGGTTCGGCTGAGCCGATCGCCCGTACAATCGCCGGGTGACCGCGACCGCCGCCCCTGCCCGAACTGCCGAGTCCCAGCCCAGCGCCGGCAGCAACCGCCGCCACCTCGCGATCGTGCTCGGCGTCGCGATCCTCGCCCTCGCCGCGGACGCGCTCGCCGCCTGGCTGTCCGGCAGCCTCGCCCTCGTCGCTGACGCGGCCCATCGTGTCACGGACGTGATGGGCGTGACGATCGCCTTCTTCGCCGCCACGCTCGCCGCCCGCCCCGCCAGCCACGACCGCTCGTTCGGCTACGCCCGCGCGGAGGTGATCGCCGCCTGCGTCAACGCCGGCCTCCTCGTGGCGCTCGGCATCTTCATCTGCTACGAGGCCGTCACGCGTCTCGTCGCGCCGGAGACCCCGGAGCCGGGCCCGATGCTCGTCGCGGCGGCCATCGGCCTCGCGGGGTCGGGCACCGCGGCCTGGATCCTGCGCTCCGAGCACAGCGGCTTCGCGGCCCGCGGCGCCTTCCTCGACGTGCTCGGCGACGCGATCGGCTCCGTGGCGGCGATCGCGGCGGCGCTGCTCGTGATCGCCACCGGCTGGGCCTACGCGGACCCGCTCGCCTCGCTCGCGGTCGTGGCGCTCGTCGTGCCGAGGGCGCTGCTGCTCCTGCGCGACGCGCTGTCGGTCCTCATGGAGGCGACGCCGCCCGGGCTCTCGCTGCCCGCCGTCCGCCAGCGCCTGCTCGCCGTGCCGAGCGTCATCGGCGCCCACGACCTCCACGCCTGGCAGATCACGGCCGGCCTGCCGATGATCACCGTGCACGTCATCGCCGAGGACGGCGCGGACGAGCAGAGGATCCTGCGCGACGTGGACGCCGCCCTCGCGGCGGACTTCGACCTCGCCCACAGCACGATCCAGGTGGAGCACCGGCTCCGACCCCTCGAGCCCGGCGCGCACGCCTGAGGCGCCCGGCCCGCCCGGCCTCTCGGCACCCCGCCGCGACCCGCTCAGCCGCGCGCGGCGGAGAGAACGGCCCCGGCCAGGACACCCGCGAACGAGGCAGCTGCCGCCAGGACGAGCGCGATGGCGACCCACGAGGGCACGAGCAACGGCGTGACGGACGACGGCCCCCAGGCCGCCAGGCCCACGGCCACGCCAGCGACGCCGGCCACCGCCCCCGACCAGGCCAGCGCCCGGTCACCCGGCGCGTCCTGGGCCGTCCGGTACGAGGTGCGCCGAGCGTCAGCCCCGTAGCCGCGCGCCTCCATCGAGATCGCCAGCCGCCCGACACGCTCGAAACCCGCCACGAACACCGGGAGCAGCGCCGGCACCACGGCACGCAACCCCGAGGCGCGGAGCCCACGCGCTCGCTGCGCGTCCAGCACGATGCCAAGCTCCCGCTGCAGCAGGGGCACCAGCTGCATGGTGGTGCCGAGCATGAGCGCGACCGGAGGCGGCACGCGAAGCCGCACCAACGCCCCGAACAGATCGGCCGGCCGCGTGGTCACCAGGACCACCACCCCGACGGCCTCCATCGCCACCAGGCGCGACACGAACGACACGGCCCGGGCGAGCGCCTCGGCGGTGATCGCCGCCGGGCCGACGCGCGCCACCACCGTGCACGCCCCACCGCAGCCGCCCGGCGCCGCCGTCTGGAGCACGACGATCGACGCCGCCAGCGGGGCAAGGACGCGCATCGCGCGCCACATCGGGCCCGCGACGCCCGCCCGCACGGCCAGCACGCACGCGGCCGCCACGACCGACAGCAGCGGGAGAGGCTGGAACACGGCCAGCGAGAACGCGACGGCGGCGACCAGCCACACGAGCTTCGGGACGGCGCTGCGCCGGTGGAGGGCCGACGAGCCCGGCGCGTACCCGAACGGCGACCCCGTCAGGCTCATCCCGGATCCTCCCGTGGCGACCAGCCCCCCGGCGACCGGTCGACCTGCCCGTGCGCCCGAGGGGCGAGGACCCGGACCGCCTCGTCGACCGAGAGTGGCGGCCACGAGGCACTCCCGTCCGGCGCCACCAGCAGCGCGATCCGGGCCGCCGGCGGCGCCTCGAGCCCGGCCACCGCCAGCAGCGCGCTGTCGGCGAACACCCTGCGCGCGGGCCCGTCCGCGAGAGCCCTCCCCCCGTCGAGGACCAGGACGCGAGTCGCCACCCGCCCCAAGAAGGCCATGTCATGGCTCGCCACCAGGACGGCGCCCCCAGCCTCCGCCGCCGCCCGAACCTGTGCGACCACGAGGTCCTCGACTCGCACGTCGGCGCCGGTCGTCGGCTCGTCCAGCACCAGCACGGGCGGCCGACCGGCAATCGCAGCACCGAGCGCCACCAGCTTGCGTTCCGCGCGCCCCAGCCGGAACGGATGCCGGCCAAGCAGGTCCCCCAGCTCCAGCGCCTCGGCCAGCTCGCGCACGCGCTCCCCGATCCGGGCCTCGGGCATCCCCAGCGCACGGAGCCCGAGGCCGAGCTCCTGGGCGACCGTCCGGGCGAACAGCTGGTGGGCCGGGTCCTGGAACACCGTGCCGACCCGTGCCGCGATCGCGCGCGGGCCACCCGTCCGCGTGTCCACTCCGACCACGCGCACCGCACCCTGCTGCGGGCGCAGCAGGCCGTTGACGAGGCGGAGCAGCGTGGACTTGCCGCCCCCGTTGGCGCCCACGATGCCCAGCACCTCGCCTGCGCCGACGACCAGCGACACCCCGGAGAGGGCGGGCCCGGGCCCACCGGGGTAGCGGTAGCCCACGTCCCGAACGTCAACCAGGGCCGGTCCGCTGTCGACCGGCGCGGCTGGGGTCGGAGCGTCGGGGGCCGACAGAGGGGGAGTTCGTGCCGGTGACGGACGCGGCGCTGCGTCCGGGCGGGCCACGCGCTCGAGCCGGCCGGCGAGGGCCTCTACGGATGTCGGCACCGGCGACGGCATGCCGAGGGCCGCGGCCACGGTCGCGGCCCCAGTGCTCCGGACCCCGTGCGCGCGCAGCGCCCCCGGGTCCGCCAGCACGACTCCCGGGCGGCCGTCGGCCGCCACGCGGCCCTCGGCCAGCACCACCAACCGCGTGGCGTCCGCGGCGATGGACTCGACGTCCTGGTCCGCCACCAGGACCGTCACCCCGTGCTCACGGTTCAGTCGGCGGAGGATCCCGCACACGGCCCGCCGGCCAACCGGGTCGAGGTTCGCCGTCGGCTCGTCGAGCACGAGGAGACGAGGCCCCGTCACGAGAGCACAGGCGATCGCGAGCCGCTGGAGCTCGCCCCCGGACAGCGAGGACGGTGCCCGCGCCTCCAGGCCGGCCAGTCCGACCGAAGCCAGCGCTGCGCCGATCCGCGCGCCCATCGCGCCCTGCGGCACGCCCAGGTTCTCGAGGCCGAACGCCACCTCGTCGGCGACCGTCGGCTGGCTCGCCACAACGTCCGGGTCATCGAGCACCAGGCCAACGAGAGGGGCGAAGTCGCGGACAGGCACCTCGCGCGGGTCGAGCCCCAGCACCCGGACGGTACCGGTCGTCTCCGCGCGGACTAGCTGTGGCACCACGCCGTCGATCGAGGTCAGCAGCGTCGTCACGCCGGCAGCCGTCGCGCCCAGCACCCCGACGTACTCGCCGGCGTGCACCTCGAGGGTCACGTCCCACAGCGCCGACCGGGCTGCGCTCGCATATCGGACGCCGAAGCCCGCGAGGGCGACGACCGGCTCGCTCGCCAACGGCACGGGCGTCCCCGACCGCGATCAGGCGCCAGCGGGCAGCGCGAGATAGACCAGCGCCAGCATCACGCCCAGGGCCGTCCCCAGCGCGGCCATCGCCAGCAGACCGCCTCTGGACGACGCGGGCAGCCGAAGCCCCGCCGTGTCCTGCTCCGGCAGCGCCTCCACGATGGCCAGACCGACGTACCCGGTGATGAGCTTGTCCGCCGCGTTGAGCACGAGGTTCGACACCACCACGGCCGAGGCCAGGCCCTTGCCGGCCGCCTCGAAGGCCAGCGTGAGGGCGTCCGAGGCGTGGCCTGTCGCGCCGCCGAACACGAGGTACACGATGGGCGCGGACACCAGGGCGGCAACCAGGGCGACCACCAGGTTCAGCGCCAGCAGCGTCCACGCCGACCGGCCCATCCGGAATGTCCGCAGGCCGTATCCCCAGACCAGGGCGACCGCGATGCTCACGACCGCGAACGGGAGGCTCGACGGCCCGTTGAACAGCACGCTGACCACGTTGTTGCCGACCCCGGCAGCCGCGCCCCACCACGGGCCGAGCACGGCCGCCGCCACGAAGGTGCCCACCGTGTCCAGGAACACCGGCACGTGCAGCAGCCCGGCGGCCCAGCCGCCCATGACGTCCGCGGCAGCCGCCAGCGCCACGAGCATGACGGCCTGCGTCGTGCTCATCACGGTCGCGGGGCGGCGGCGCAGCGCGGATGCCATCGGGGACCTCAGGCTCGGCGGGTGGACCTGCACACCATACCGGCTCGGCGTGGGCGGTGCGCGCCTCGAGGGCCTGGCCTGGCCCCCTACCGCCTCCGAGCCGACATCACCTGAACGGGGGCTTGCGTCGCGGGTCGATAATGAAGGCCTCCACACCTCCTCCGTGCATGGGCGTTCCGGGAGGCATCGGGGACATGGCGACGCGATCGGCTCTGGACCTCGGGCTGCGACGGCGCTGGACGCTGGCGCGCCGACTGACGGCGAGCGAGGACGCGGCGCACGGCGCCTCGAATCCGGTCAGCCGCCCTCGCGCGGGCAATATCTCGAGCGACTCCCGAGCCGGCCTGTAGGGCGGTTCGGGGCACGAGACCCCGAGCCGCCAGCACCTCCCCGGGACCGATCCGATCGCGGCCGGTCCCATCGGTACCCATCGCGGGCCGCCGTCCTTGGAACGGCGGCCC
>JAKAHL010000175.1 GCA_021815005.1 Chloroflexota bacterium | reverse complement strand
GGACCCCCGACGGCGCGCGGCCGCGGAGGCGCTGGACGCGATCCGGCGCAAGTACGGCAGTCGGGCCGTGACGCGGGCACGCCTGGTGCGGGCGCAGGTGCCCGAGCCGTTCGAGCGGGACCCGTCCCGGGCCGCGTGGCTCGACGGTCGCGGCGCCGGAGGTGGCGACGGGCGCGACAGGGTCGGCGGGGTCGGCGGGGTCGGCGCGGACAGTCCGTACTGGGACGGCGGTGACACCGAACCTGTCAGGGAGGTCGACGAGGATCCCGACAACGGGGCTTGACATCGAACGCCTGTTCGGTCTAGTCTCGGCGTCAAACGAACATCCGTTCGCATCCGGACGTGCCCCCGGGTGATGACGACCCCCGCCGAAGGTCCAAGGAGACAGCACGATGGCGATGGTTCGCGTCGCACCGGTCCCGGTCCGGGTCCGCACCGGCCGGTTCAACCGGCTCCCCCAGGAGATCACCTGGGGCGGGGACCGCTTCCCCGTCACCCGGCTGGTGGCCATGCGTGACGAGCGCAGCGCCTACCCGGCCATCACCGGGCCCCGCACGGTGTTCGAGGTGGACACCCCCACGCTGCGCCTCGCGCTGACGTTCGCCCACCGCTCGCGCCGGTGGTCGATCGAGGCGCTGGACGGGGCTGGCCGGACCGCCTGAGGCGGCCACTCACGCGGGCCGGGGCACCCTCCTCGGCCCCTGCCGACTGCGGGGCGGGCGCCACCGTGCTCGCCCCGCGGGCCACGCCGGGCGAGCGGTCGCGCGGCCCGGACACCCAGCCGGGTGATCGGCCCGCGTTGGCGCCGCCCCCTACAATCGGCACGTGGATACCAACATGCGCTTCCGCGACCTCACGGTCGACCAGTTCATCGCAGTCCTCGCATCGGGCGAGCCCACGCCGGGCGGCGGCGCGGCGGCGGCAGTCGCCGGGAGCCTCGGCGGCGCGCTCGTGGCGATGGTCGCCGCCCTGTCCGAGGGCCGCCCCAAGTACGCGGACCACCAGACGCTGCTGGTGGAGGCGAAGGAGGCCGGCCAGCGGCTGGCGGACCGGCTGCTCCGGCTGGCGGACGAGGACGCGGCGGCATTTGACGGTTTCGGCGTCGCCATGAAGATGCCGCGCGACACGGACGAGCAGAAGGCGGCCCGGACCGCTGCGCTCCGTGCCGCAGCCCGGGTTGCCACCGAGGCGCCGTTCCGGACGGTGCAGGCCTGCGTCGAGGTGGCCGCGATGGCCGAGGCGATGGCGGGCCGCAGCAACAAGAACGCGTCGTCGGACCTTGAGGTCGCCGGGCTGATGGCCGTGGCGGCTGCCCGTGCGGCCGCCGCGAACGTGTACGTCAACCTGCCCGCGCTGGGCGACGAGGCGGCCGCGGACGAGATGATGTCCCAGACCAGCGCGATGGTGGAGGACGTGGAGCGTCTCTCGGCGCACACCCGGGAGATCGTGCGGAGCGGCGAGGGCCGCGCCCCGCTGGCGCGCTGACGGCACGAGCGGCCGGGGCCGGCCGCGACGTCAGGCGAAGTTGCCCTGCGTCGCCATGACGAGGCCGGCCACCACCACGAGCGCCAGGATCACGCCCAGCGCGCCCACGCCCCACATGGTCCAGTCGATCTCGCCCAGGGTGTCGGGCTGCCCGTGCTCGCCGTGGCCCGCGTCATGCCCCGCGTCGTGGGCGGGGCCGGTGCTGTGCGCGCCGTGTTGCGTGTCGCTCATCGCTGTCCTCGTCTGAACCTCAGGGGCCATTCTCGCACCCCGGCCCGTCCTATTCTTCCTCCTGATGCTGACCCTCGTCCTCACCCGGCACGGGCTCACGGACCGCTCCTATCCCGAGCAGCACCTGGGCCAGAAGATCGACATCTCCATCAACGACGCCGGTCGGCGCCAGGCGGACGCGCTGCGCCGCCGCCTGGCGGGAGTCGCGTTCGACCGCGTGATCACGAGCCCCCAGTTCCGCGCCCGCGAGACCGCGGAGATCGTGGTCGGCCGCGCTGGCGCCATCGAGGCGGATCCGCGGCTCAAGGAGATGGACTACGGCGCCTGGGAGGGCCGGACGTACGCGGAGCTCGACGAGTTCGACGGCGTCGCCCGGCGGGCGTGGCTCGAGCGGCCCGACGAGCTGCGCTGCCCGGGTGGCGAGTCGGGCGACGACGTGGCCCGTCGCGTGACCGCCTTTCTCGACGACCTGCTCGACGAGCACCGCCGCTGGATGGCGCGCGCGGAGTTCCGGGCGGCCACCGCGGCCGGCGGCCCGTCGTCGGCGGCCGGCACGGACCGGCGCGTCCTGGTCGTGGCCCACGGGTCGCTCAACCGAATCCTGCTGTGCGTGGCCCTGGACACGGACGTGCGCCGCTTCCGCCAGCGATTCGTCCAGGGCCAGTGCAATCTCACCGCGCTCGCGTTCGCGGACGACGCGCTCGCTCGCCAGGGCACGCTGCTCGTGGCCAACGACACCACCCACCTGCACGGCCCCAAGGACCTGCCCTGGGGCTGAGCGGGGTCAGGCGGCCGCGGCGTCGTCCTTCCCCGGCCAGCCGGGCCGCCCCAGCCGCATCCACAGCAGCGCGGCGAGAGCGGCCACCACCACGACGGCGATCAGCGTGTCGAACGGCTGGAGGGCGCGCCGGATGTCCTCCCAGTGCTGGCCCAGCAGCGTGCCCGCGAATGCCAGGGCAATGGACCACGGCACGGCGCCCGCGGTGGAGTAGGCGATGAACTTCCCCAACGGCATCCGGGTGACGCCCGCCGGGAACGAGATGAACGTCCGCACGACCGGCAGCAGGCGGCCGAAGAACACGGTCGCGGCGCCGTGCTCGGTGAAGAACCGGTCCGCGATGTCGATCTCGTGCTCGCGGATGAGCACGTACTTGCCCCAGCGCTCGAGGAAGGGCCGGCCCCCGTACGCCCCGATGGCGTAGGAGATCAGCGACCCGGCGGTGTTCCCGACGACCGCCACGACCACCACGATCCAGAAGTTCCACGGCGACTTGGTCAGCGGCTCGATCTGCGCGGGGTCCGAGATCATGAAGCCGGCGAACGGCAGGATCAGCTCCGAGGGGAGCGGGATCATCGCGGACTCGATCGCCATGGCGATCATGACGCCGAGGTAGCCGACCGCGCCGTACAGGCTGTGCAGGAACGGAATCGCGATGGTGTCGATGAACGCGAGCACGTGCGGCGCAGCTCCTGCTGAAGTTCGCCGGCGTGCGGGCTCCCGGCACGGACGCGAGGATAGCCGACTATCCTCGGCAGGGTGAGCGACCCGCATTTCACCCCCACGCACGACCCTGACCGCCCGCGCGAGATCGTCATCCTGACCGGGGCGGATTTGACCGTCGCCGACGTCGAGGCCGTCGCCCGCGGCACGGCCCGGGTGGCCCTCGATGTCCACGCCCGCGGGCGCATGGCGGAGGCCCGCGCGGTCATCGACGCGCTGGTCGCCCGCGGCGAGGTGGTCTATGGCGTCACGACCGGGTTCGGCGACCTGGCCACCACGTTCATCCCGCCCTCCGACGCGGCCCGGCTCCAGGAGAACCTGCTCGCGTCGCACGCTGCGGGCGTTGGGCGGCCCTTCCCGCGCGAGGTGGTGCGGGCGATGCTCCTGCTCCGCGCGAACACGCTCGCGCTCGGGCACTCGGGCGCGCGTCCCGAGCTGGTGGACCGGCTGCTCGCGTTCCTCGAGCTGGGGATCCACCCCGTCGTGCCGGAGCAGGGGAGCGTCGGCGCGTCCGGCGACCTGGCGCCGTTGGCGCACCTCGCGCTGCCGATCGTCGGTCGCGGCGAGGTGGAGTTCGGGGGGCAGGTCGTGCCCGCGCTGGTCGCCCTGCGGGAGGCCGGCCTGGAGCCGATGGAGCTCGCGCCCAAGGAGGGCCTGGCGCTGCTCAACGGGACGCAGCTGATGTCGTCGCTGGGCGCCCTGCTGCTGGCCGATGCCGACCGGCTCACGAGGACCGCGTCCGTGGCGGCGGCGATGACGCTCGAGGCGATGCTGGGCACCGAGGTCGCATTCGCGGCGCCGTACCAGCTGGCCCGCCCGCACCCGGGCCAGGTGCGCGTGGCCGCCGAGGTCCGCCACCTGCTTCGCGGCTCCGGCTTCCAGACCTCGCACCACGGCTCGGCGCACAAGGTGCAGGACCCGTACTCGCTGCGCTGCGTCCCGCAGGTGCACGGGGCCGTCCGCGATGCGCTCGACCACCTCCGGCGCGTGCTGGACGTGGAGCTGAACTCGGCTACCGACAACCCGCTCGTGTTCCCGTCGGGCGGCGAGGTGCCCACCGACGCCCTGGCGACGGGCGGCGGCCTGGTGATCAGCGGGGGCAACTTCCACGGCGAGCCGATCGCGCTCGCGCTCGACTTCGCGAAGCTGGCGCTCTCGGAGCTCGGCGCCATCTCCGAGCGGCGGACCGCGCTGATGCTGGACCCGCGGCTCAACGGCGGCCTGCCCGCGTTCCTCACGCCCGACCCGGGCCGCAACAGCGGCCTGATGATCGTCCAGTACACCGCGGCCGCGCTGGCGTCGGAGAACAAGGTGTACGCCCACCCGTCGTCGGCGGACTCGATCCCGACGTCCGCCAACCAGGAGGACCACGTGTCGATGGGCGCGGGCGCGGCGCGCCACGCCCGGACGGTCCTCGCCCACGTGGAGCAGATCGTCGCGATCGAGGTGCTGGCCGCCGCGCAGGCGCTGGAGCTGCGTCGGGCCGCGATGGGCGCGGGCGCGCCGATGCCCGGCGAGGGCGTCGCCGAGGCGCTCGCCATCGTCCGGCGGTCCGTCCCGCCGCTGGTGGCCGACCGCGAGCCCGGCCCGGACATGGCGGCGGCGCTGCGGCTCGTGCGGTCCGGGGAGCTGGCGGCGCTCGTCGGGTAGGCGCCGCCCCGCGCCTCGCCCGCCGGGCCGCCACGTGCCCGCGGCCCCGTCCTACACTCCCGCCATGGCCATCCGCATCGTGGACGTCACCGACGACGCCAGCTTCGCGCTGGTTCCGCCGTGCGCCGACGCCGGCTTCGACCACCGCTCCTGCAACTACTGGG
>JAKAHL010000174.1 GCA_021815005.1 Chloroflexota bacterium | reverse complement strand
CCCATGGAGTAGGGAATCACGTACATCGTGCGGCCGGCCATGGCGCCGTCGAACAGGCCGCGGAGGGTGGCCTTCATCTCGGCCGGCTCGGCCCAGTTGTTGGTCGGGCCCGCGTCCTCCTTGCGGGCCGAGCAGATGAACGTGCGGTCCTCGACGCGGGCGACGTCAGCCGGGTGGGAGCGGACGAGCACGCTGCCCGGGCGCTTGGCGTCGTCGAGCGGCACGGCCGTCCCGGCATGCACCATGAGGCGGATCATCTCGTCGTGCTCGGCCGCCGAGCCGTCGCACCAGTGGATGCGGTCCGGCTTGCACAGGGCGGCCGATTCCTCGACCCAGGCGTCGAGCTTCGCGTTGCGCATCGTGTCCTCCAGGCGGCCCCGCACGCCATCGAGCATCCCGACTGGGGCCGTTGATCCGGCGAGTGTGCGGTACGCGCAGCCTATCGCGCGAGGTCCTTCCGGACTGTGCGACAGCCGCTCGACGGCGGCCCAGGCCGTGGGTGCGGCTTGAGAGGTTCCGGGACCCGCGCCAGGGGTTGCCCCGACCTCCCCGGCGTTGGCCCGGGCGTCAGCCCCCGGTGGCCTCGCGCAGCCGCTCGCCCGCCTCGATCCGGACCGCGAGGCGGTTCTCCGCCGGCGTGAGCGGGCACGAGTACCAGGGCGAGTACGCGCACAGCGGGAAGTAGGCGAGGTTGAAGTCGAGCGTGTAGGTGCCGTCGTCCTCGGACTCGAGGTCGAGGTAGCGACCGGCGCCGTACGTGTCGGTGCCGCTCGTCGCATCCAGGAAGGGCACGAACAGCTCGCCCCCGCCGAGGTCGTACGCGACGAGTCGGAGCTGCTGCCCGCGGAGCGCGAACCGGAACGTCCCCGCGCGCACGGCCCGCCGGACGTCATCCGTCGAGGTGGGCATGCCGAAGATCTCGGGCTCGGTGCCCTCGTACGGCCCCAGCTCGAGTCCCTCGAATCGGTAGGCCGGGTCAACGGGGAAGTAGGCCAGGCCCGGGAATGCCTCGCGGTCGTCCGGCTCGATCGGACTGTCCGGCGCGAATCGGAAGTACTCGTCCTTCTCCGCGCGGTGGGCCTCGATGGCCCTCACGAGCTCGTCGCGGGCGGTCTGGTCGAACACGGCTGGGATGCCTCCTGCGCGGGACGGGTCGCCTCCCGCGCTGGACATGATGCGGCGCCGGCCGGCAGCGCGTCGTCCGGGTTGGACGACGGCTCCGCGACCGGCGCCGCGAGACGGTCGGGTCAGGCCTTGGCCGAGGCCGCGATGTGGCTCTCGACGCGGATGGCGGGGGGCTGCTCGAAGTGCTTCTTGACCGCGCACTGCTCGGCGGCGCGCACGACGGCGTCGGCGTACTTGGCCGGGAAGGTCTCGGGCAGCTCGATGGTCACCTCCACGTCGGTGACCATGCCGGTCATCGGGTTGGAGGCCATGCGCTGGATGAGGCGGATCCCGTCGGTGGGGATGCCGCGCTGGCGGCAGAAGCCCAGGACGTAGATGCCCGCGCACGTCCCGATGGTGGACAGGAAGGTCAGGAAGGGCGTGGGCGCCGAGCCCGTGCCGCCGCCGGACGGGGGCTGGTCCGTGGGGAACGTGTACGGGCCGAAGTGGGCGTCGACGCGCGCGCCGCCCGGGAAGTCGATGACCATATCCACGGTGGGGTTCCTCGTTCGGTAGGCCCGTCTGGCGGGCGAGCACAGGCAGAATTTAGCACTTGCGCAAGTACGCAAGCAAGTCCCCCGAATTCCGGCGGGCGCCTGGGCTGGCGGAGGCGTCGGGGATCTGCAACAATGGACAGAAATTCATCGGTGCACAATCGTGCACCTACAGGGCGCGGTGACGACAGGGTTGCCGCGTCGAGGTGCCGCCCTCCATGTCCGACCCGTCCGCAGCCTGGCAGGACCGGACCCGCGCTGTTGCCGCGGGGATCCGCCGGCGCGTGTTCGAGCACGTCCTCCGCCACGGCGAGGGCTACCTGTCGCAGGCCTGCTCGGCCGCCGAGTTGCTGGCCATGCTGTACACGCGCACGCTCCGGCTGGCGCCGGTGGACGCCCCGATCGTGCCGCCGCCGTTCACCGGGGTTCCCGGGCCCGCGAACCCGGACTACCGCACGGGGGCCGTCTACCACGGGGCGCCCGGACCCGGGCTCGACCGGTTCATCTTCTCCCCCGCGCAGTACGCTCTGGCGCTGTACGCCGCCCTGATCGAGGTGGGCCGGCTGGACCCGGCCGGGCTGGATGACTTCAACCGCGACGGCAGCACCGTGGAGATGATCGGCGCCGAGCACTCGCCCGGCATCGAGACCACCACCGGGTCGCTCGCCCAGGCGCTCTCCCAGGCGGCCGGCATCGCGGTGGCACGCCGCCGGCGCGGGGACACCGGCCGAGTCTGGGTCATGATGTCGGACGGGGAGTTCGAGGAGGGGCAGACCTGGGAGGCGCTCGCCAACGCCGCGTTCCACGCCATCGACAACCTGCGGGTCATCGTGGACGTGAACGGCCAGCAGTGCGACGGCCTGGTCAGCGCGGTCGGCAACCTCGAGCACCTCGGGGATCGCGTCCGCGCCTTCGGCTGGTCCTGCGACGAGGTGGACGGCCACGACCTCGATGCGCTCGACGCGGCCGCGGCGCGCGAGACGGGACGGCCCCACATGGTGCTCGCGTTCACGGACCCGACCCGCGGCGTGCCGCTGCTGGCTGAGAAGGCGCCCCTGCTCCACACCCTGCGCTTCAAGTCCCCGGACGAGAAGGCGCGCTACCAGGCCGCGTACGACGCGCTGGCGCGAGAGGCGGTGACGGCATGACGCTCGAGACGGTCGTCCGGCCCCACGTGGAGAACTTCATCGCGTGGGCCAAGGACAAGCCCGAGGTCGTGGTCGTCACGGCCGACCTCACCAACAGCTCCGAGGTGGGCAAGTGGCGGGACACCTACCCCGACCGCTACTTCTCGGTGGGCATGGCCGAGCAGAACATGCTGGGGTTCGCGGCCGGGCTCGCGCGCGAGGGGTACACCCCGTACATCCACACGTTCGCGGTGTTCATCTACCGGCGCGCCTACGACCAGCTCGCGATGTCGGTGGCGTACCCCAACCTGCGGGTCCGGATGATCGGCTTCCTGCCCGGCATCCTCACCCCCGGCGGGGTGACCCACCAGGCCATCGAGGACGTGGCGATCCTGCGGGCGACGCCCAACATGACCGTCCTCGAGACGGGCGACGCCACCGAGGTCGAGAGCGTGCTCGACGTGGCGCAGGCCGTGGACGGCCCGGTCTACGTGCGGATGCTGCGCGGCGTCATGCCCAGGCTGTTCCCCAGGAGCGAGCCGATGCGGCTCGACACGGCGCGCGTCCTCTCGACCGGCGAGGACGTCACGCTGGTCACCGCGGGCGTGGAGACCGAGGAGGGCCTCCGGGCCGTCCGGGCGCTCCAGGCGCGGGGTGTCGGCGTGCGCCACCTCCACGTATCCACCCACAAGCCGTTCGACGACCCCGAGGTGCTGGCCTCGATCGCCGGCGCCTCGCGGGGGATCGTGACCGCCGAGAACCACCTCGTCACCGGCGGCCTCGGGTCGGCGGTCGCGGAGCGGATCGCCGATGCCGGGCTCGGCCAGCGCCTCGTGCGGGTGGGGCTCCGCGACACCTATGCGCACGGTGCCTCGCGGGCGCACCTGATGCGCGAGTACGGGCTCGACGCGCTCGCCATCGTGCAGGCGGTGGAGCGCGTTGTGGGCGAGCCGCTGGGCATCGACGCCGAGGAGCTCGCCCACACCGAGGTCGTCCCGGTGGGCGCGGCCGCCAGGAACGCCGATTCGCTGTGATCCCCGCCAAGTCGCTCGCGGTCAGCGGCCACCGCTTTGCCGCCCGCTACGCCATCGCCGGTCCCCACGACGCCGCCCGCGGTCGGGCCGAGGGGATCGCGATGGAGCAGACGATCGAGTTCCCGGTGGACCTGGTGGCCGACGACGACATCCGCCGCCACGTGGTCGGGCGCGTGGAGGCGGTGGACGCGGTGGGCCCGGAGCTCTCGGTCGTCCGGATCAGCTACGCCGCGGAGACCTTTGCCGGCGAGCTCCCGCAGTTCCTCAACGTGCTGCTGGGCAACTGCTCGCTCTACCCGGGCGTGCGCCTGGTCGGCCTGGACCTGCCGCCCGAGGTGCTCCGGCAGTTCCGCGGCCCGCGGTTCGGGATCGCCGGCCTGCGCCGGCTCCTGGCCGCCGAGGGCCGGCCGATCCTCGCCAGCGCCCTCAAGCCGATGGGGCTGTCCGCGGACGACATGGCGGCGATCGCCGCGACGATGGCCGAGGGCGGAATCGACATCGTCAAGGACGACCACGGCCTCGCGAACCAGCCCTTCGCCCCCTGGGAGGAGCGCGTGCGAGCGTGCGCCGCGTCGGTGCGCGAGGCGAACCGGCGCCTGGGCACCCGGACCCTGTACATGCCGTCGCTCAACGGCCCCGCGCCGGAGTTCGCCGAGCGGGCGAGGATCGCCCGGGATGCCGGGGCCGGCGGGCTGCTGGTGCTGCCCGGGCTCACCGGTCTCGACAGCATGCGGGCGCTCGCGGACGACGACGCCATCGGCCTGCCGATCATGGGCCACCCGGCTTTTCTGGGCGCCTACGTGCTCTCGGAGGCGCACGGGATCGAGCACGGCGTGCTGTTCGGCACGCTGTATCGCCTCGCCGGCGCCGACATGACCGTGTACCCGAACTACGGCGGGCGGTTCTCGTTCAGCCGGGCCGCCTGCCGGTCGATCGCGGACGCCTGCCGGGCTCCGCTCGGGGCGGTCGCGCCGATCCTGCCGACGCCGGGCGGCGGCATGACGCTGGCGCGCCTCCCCGAGCTTGACGCCTTCTACGGCCCCGACACGGCCCTGCTGGTGGGCGGCGACCTGCAGCGCGGCGACCTGCTGGAGAACGCCCGCCGGATGCGGGCCGCGATCGAGCCCGGCAGCGGCCCGGCCGCCGGGGCTCCGGGCGGGGCCGCCGCGTGACCCCCGACGACCGCCGCGACCTCCTGGCCGAGGTGGCCTGGCTCCACCACGAG
>JAKAHL010000173.1 GCA_021815005.1 Chloroflexota bacterium | reverse complement strand
TCGGCATCGTCGGGTGCCAGAACCCGGTGCCCTGCGTTGGCGGCCTCCCCGTGGACCGTCTTGCCGCGGTCCGGCCTGGCTGGACGCTCGTGGTCGGCCGCACCGTCCCCGGGGGGCGCGTCGGCCTCCGCGGGGTGCGTACCGGCCCCCGCGGCGTGCGCACCGGCCCCCGCGGCGTGCGTCGACCCGTCGTCGGTCGCAGCCCGCGGCTCCGCCGGGAGCCCGGTGACCGTCTCCTCGTCCTGCAACGCGACCTCCCCGCCCGTGATGCGCGCAGTCTAGCGGCGCGGGCCGCCGATGGAACCATCCTGACGCGCGTGTCCGTTCCGGGCCGGCCGGGCCGCAGGTGACGGGGATTGCCGGCGGCGGGGATTGCCGGTCGGCGCGGAATGCCGGTCGGCGCGTCCCCCGCGCGCGTGTCCCCGGCGCGCGCGAGAGCGCTTCACCCCGCGGGCCGCAGCCGGAACGATGGCCCGTGGCCGAGCCCTTCGGATGGCGTGCCGTACCGCAGGATCAGCTCGCGCACCGCCCACGCGTGGTCCGCGTCGCCGAGCAGCTCGGCGACGGCCTCGAAGGAGCGCGATCCGATGTCGACGTGACACCGTGGATCCGCCAGCAGGTTCAACGCCCAATGTGTCTGGGGGCTTCCCGCCGCGACCAGCACCGAGCCGTCCGACGCATCGACGTACCCGACGACGGCCGACCGTGGGCGACCGGTGCGCCGACCCCGGGTCTGAAGGCGGGCCGCGCGTCCCCACGAGACCAGGTCGTTGCCCAGGGAGAGGTCCGTGCCGCCGGGGTGGGTCATGGCCGGGTCGCCCCGGGACGTACCGCCATGGCGGGATCTCCCTCGGCCCGTTCACCCACCGCGGGATCCACCGCGGCACGATCCCTGCGTGCCGGATCACCTGCGGCGGCGGTCACCAGGGCCGGGCCTCCCCCGGCACGGACGCCATGGGCCAGTCGCCCCGTCCGCGCATCCAGGCTGGGCCGATCCACCGGCTGAGCCTAGCATCCCGCGGTCTGCGGGCTGCGGCAGTCGACCCGTGTCGCCGCTGCCGGCCGAGTCGCCGCTGCCGGCCGAGTCGCCGCTGCCGGCCGTGTTCGCCGCAGGCCCTGTCCGCGGCGGGGTCAGCTTGACAAGATTCCACGTGACGTGAACACGACGAGCGTGCGCCGCCGCGCCGAGTTCCGCCGGAGACGCGCGGATGAGTTGCCGACAGTCCGCACTGTGCTCGCAACGTTCGTCGGCGCCACCTGCGGGGCCAGTGACAACCACCTGTCTGTCCGTGGCCATGAGAAAGTCCCCACTGGTGGCCATGTAGAAGTCCCCACCCTCGGCTGATCAGACGAGCCACCGGGCGCAGCCCCGGGGCTGGACGATGACGGTGTTCCGACCCATCACCCCAACCCCGAGGGACGCCCATTGTGAAGTCAGCGAGGGAGCAGTTGGACATCCTCACCGCCTATGCCGAGCTCGGTTCATACCGCGCCGCGGCGGTCCTGTGCGGGACGACGCACAAGACCGTGCGCCGGGTGGTCGAGCGGAGGAGCCGGCCACCGCAGGAGCGAGCGCCCCGCCCGAAATCGACCGATCCCTATCTCCCGCTCATCACCGAGCGGGTGCGCACGACCGACGGCCGGATCAGCGCCAAGCGCCTGCTGCCCCTCTGCCGCGCGGCCGGCTATGCGGGGTCGCCGCGCCATCTGCGCCGGGCGGTGGCGGAGGCGAAGGCGGCCCACAAGACGTCGCGCCGGGTGTACCGACCCTGGGCCCCGGTGCCCGGTGAGCACCTCGTCATCGACTGGGGCAGCGAGGCCGGCCTCCACGTCTTCTGCGCGGTGCTCGCCTGGAGCCGGATCCGGTTTGTCCGGTTCGCGGCCGACGAGAGCCAGGCGACCACCCTGCGTCTCCTCGCCGAGTGCCTCGAGACGATCGGCGGGGTGCCCGCCGTCGTGCTGGCCGACCGGATGGGCTGCCTGAAGGGCGGGGTGGTGGCCAACGTGGTCGTGCCGGCACCTGGCTACGTCGCCTTCGCCGCCCACTATGGCTTCCGGCCCGACTTCTGCGAGGCCGCCGATCCCGAATCGAAGGGAGTGGTCGAGCACCTCGTGGGCTACGCCAAGCGCGACCTCCTCGTCCCGGCCGGCGGCTGGTCGACGACCGAGGAGGCCAACGCGGCGGCCCAGGCCTGGTGCGCCGAGGTCAACGGACAGGTCCACAGCGAGATCGCGGCGGTGCCGGCCGCGCGCCTCCTCACCGAGCGTGCGGTCCTGCGCCCGCTGCCCTCGCTCCGTCCCGCACCGGCGCCCACGGCCGTCCGCACGGTCGATCGGCTGCGCACGGTGCGCTTCGCCTCCGCCCGCTACAGCGTCCCGGGTCCCTTCATCGGGCAGCGCGTGGACCTCGCCGTCCGTGGGGGCGAGCTCGTCATCAGCCAGCGGGGGGCCGAGATCGCCCGGCACCGCCTCGTCGGCCCCGGCGAGCTCTCCCTCGAGGACGCCCACTACGGGCGCTCTGCGACGCCGCCCCGCCGAGCCCTGCGTCCGCGCACGCCCGAGGAGCTCGCCTTCCTCGCCCTGGGGCCGCTGGCCGAGGCGTTCCTGCGCCAGGCAGCGGCCGCCGGGACACCCAGACTGGCCACCGAGCTCGGCGCGATCGCGGATCTCGAGCGCGCGTATGGCCGCGAGCCGCTCCTGGCGGCCCTCGAGCGCGCCCTGCGCTACCGGCGCTTCCGGGCGCAGGACGTGCGCGCGATCCTGGCCGCAGGATCGGGCGTCAGCCGGCCGACCGAGCCCGGCGCACCGCTCGCCATCGCGCTCCCCGCGGTGCCCGTGCGCCCCCTCGCCGCCTATGCCCTGGAGCCAACGCCATGACGGCCACCGCCGCGCCGGCCCTGGCGCCCGATCTGGAGGCCGCCCTGCGCCGCCTCAAGCTGGCCGCCGTGCGCCGGCTGGCGCCCGAGGTGCTGGTGACGGCGCGGACCCAGCGCTGGCCGCCCGAGGACCTGCTGCGCACGCTCCTCGAGGCCGAACTCGGGGCGCGCGATGCATCGAACGCCCGGGCGAGGTTGCGGGCGGCGGAGTTCCCCGTGCGCAAGACGCTCGAGGAGTTCCGCGTCGCCGAGAGCTCCATCCCCCGCGCCACCTTCGACTACCTCGCCTCGCTCGAGTGGATCCGGGCCCGGGAGAACCTCTGCCTGGTGGGACCGGCAGGTACCGGGAAATCACACAGCCTGATCGCCCTCGGGCATGCCGCGGTGGAGGCGGGCTTCCGGGTGCGCTACTTCGCCGCCGCCTCGCTCGTCGAGGCGCTCTACCGGGGCTTGGCCGACAACAGCGTGGGCCGGCTCATCGAGAGCCTGCTGCGGGCCGATCTCGTGATCTGCGACGACCTGGGCTTCGCGCCCCTCGACGATACCGGCGCCCAGCTCCTCTTCCGCTTCGTGGCCGCCGCCTACGAACGACGGAGCCTGGGCGTCGCGTCGCACTGGCCGTTCGAGTCCTGGGGTCGCTTCCTGCCCGAGCACACCACCGCGGTGGCGCTGCTTGATCGGCTCCTGCACCACAGCGTGGTGGTCGTCACCAGCGGCGACTCCTACCGCATGAAGGAGGCGAGAGCGAGAGGAGGTGGGCCTACCGCACTGCCCTGAGCGGTTCCCGAGGGTGGGGACTTCTCATGGCCACAGGTGGGGACTTTGAGATGGCCATTGACACCATTCCTCTCGCCGCAATCGACCGGGCAAGCCAGCGGAGTCAGTTCGCCCCGTGGTCAAGGTCCCGGGGCACGAGTCTCCTGCCGTCCCATGCGACCGGCATCGGATCGCTCAAGGCGCCGACGAAGCGTCCGGCGCCGTCCCGATTGAGGAAGGCGAAGAGATGATGCTGCCCCGACCTGTCCGCGACGAGTCGCCCGGCGTACAACCTCTCCTCTGCCAGCAGCGTCGCGGCAGCCGTGTCGAACGGTCCGAGGACGCTGTCTGCGGCGACGGCCCAGACGCCGCCTGCCGAGCCCGACGCCGCGCGCGCACCGCCGAGCTCGACCCGTTTGCAGGAGAAGACGAGCACCGGGCGTCCATCGACGACCGCGATCTGCGGAACCTCCAGGTGGCCGAACCCGGCCCCCGGGGCACTGAGCGGGGGCATGACCTCCCACCGCTCGAGATCGATCGATCGTGCGTGGCCGATCACACCGCGGTCGTCGACGGGCCCCGACCTGGCGCGGGCGGTCACCAGCATGTGCCACCCGTCGCCGGCCGGGTCACGGAACACCCATGGATCCCTCCAGGCGTCCTCCCGCCAGGACGAGTCGCCGTACCGCTCGTACCAGCGAGCCGCGGGGGCGACCAGTGGGTTGCCGGGGTGCTTGTGCCAGTGCACGAGGTCCTCGGATGCGGCGACCCCGATGCGCTGGATGTACGCGCCGCCACGGTTGCGCATGCCCGTGTAGAACATCCGCCACGCCCCGTCGTCGCCGCGGACGATCGAGCCGGTCCAGGTCGCGGTCTCGTCGAACGCACCACGAGGGCCGGGGGCGAGCGCGCCGCCGAGCACCGTCCACTCGTGGAGGTCGGCAGAGACTGCGTGACCGATCGTCGCGTGAGCGTGGCGCTGTGCCGGGTCGCGAAGCGCTCGCGGCGCGCGGAGATAGAAGAGGTGCCACTCGCGGCCGGTGTCGGCGACCCAGAAGTCCCACACCCAATCGTCGGCCAGCTCGAGCATGATCCCGCGAAGCCTTCTGCGTTCAGCGTTCAGGTCGACCGGTCACCCGGCGGCCGACGCGCCGGGCAGGCGCCCCAGCTCGGGCATGTCCCAATCGGGAATGGCGCCCACCCGGGATGCCACGAGCCCGGCCAAACGGCTCGACAGGTCGAGGATCGCCTCGATCGGCCAGCCCACGGCCACCCCGGCTGCGAGGCCCGCCGCGAACGCGTCTCCGGCCCCGACGGTGTCGGCGACTGAGACGGGCACGGCGCGGACCTGGCGGAACACATCGTCCAGGAGGAGGGCGGCGTCATCCGCCCCGCGGGTGACGCAGACGCCC
>JAKAHL010000172.1 GCA_021815005.1 Chloroflexota bacterium | reverse complement strand
ACGGCCCCGGTCGCCCGGCGGAGACCGGCGTTGCGCGCGCTCGCGGCGCCGAGCCGATGCGCCAGGCGAAGCACCTCGGCGCCGTCCGGCAGCGCGGCGAGCTCGGCCTCGACCGGCTCGGCCGGCGCGTTGGCGACCACGACCACCTGGGCGTCAGGCGAGTGCGTTCGGAGCGCGGCGACCGCGGCGGGCACGAGGCCCTCCCGCTCGTCGGCCACGAGGACGACGGACGCGCGTCCGGTGGCGGGCTCCCCCAGGCGGGACGGCACCGAGTCGCTGGCCCCGTAGCGGGCCTCGCCGTCCACCTCCACCACCTTGGGCGGCAGGCGCTCGAGGGTGTACAGCGACGCGGCGTCCACGACGCGCCAGCCGGCGGCCAGCAGCTCGGCCTTGAGGCGGTCGGCGGTGGCCCAGTCGCGGGCGCGGCGGGCGCGGGAGCGCTCGTCGGCGAGCTGGCGAATGTCGTGCGGAACGGGGTCGGCCATTCGCCGAGGATACCGTCCGCGAATGCCATCAGTCCGCCAGCGTCGAGAGGTCGCCGGGATCCTCGCCCATCTCGACCGCCTTGAGGTAGCGCCTGACGATCTTGCCGGAGCGGGTCTTGGGCAGGCTGTCGCGGACCTCGATCTCCGAAGGCTGGGCGATCGGACCGAGGTCCTGGCGGACGTGGTCCTTGAGCGAGGCGATCAGGCCGGGGCCCGCCTCGACGCCCCGGCGGAGCACCACGAATGCCTTGATGCGCTCGCCCTTGATCGGGTCCGGCAGGCCGATGACGGCCGCCTCTCCCACCGCCTTGTGCCGGACGAGCGAGCCCTCCACGTCAGCGGTCCCGATGCGGTGGCCGGACACGTTCATGACGTCGTCCGCCCGGCCCAGCACCGCGAAGTAGCCGTCCGCGTCTCGCACGGCGATATCGCCCGCGGTGTACATGCCGGGCAGCTGCTCCCAGTACTTCGCGTAGCGGCTGTGGTCGCCCCACACCGTCCGCAGCATGTACGGCAGCGGGCGGCGCAGGACGAGCAGGCCGCCCTGGCCCGGCGGCAGCGAGTTGCCCTCCTTGTCCACCACGTCCGCCACCACCCCGGGCATCGCCTTGCCGACCTTGCCGGGGCGCGCCTCGAAGGTGGGCAGCGTGCCCAGGACGGGCCCCGCGATCTCGGTCTGCCACCAGTTGTCCACGACCATGCCGTCTGCCTGCCCGACGAGGTGCTCCTGAGCCCAGCGGTGCGCCTCGGGATTGAGGGGCTCGCCCGCGCAGGCCACGAGGCGCAGGCGGGAGAGGTCGTAGCGCGACGGCGCGTCGGGCCCGTGGCTCATCCACATTCGAATCGCGGTGGGCGCTGTGAACATGACGTTCACGCCGAACCGCTCGCACAGCTCCCAGGTGACCTCGGCGTTGGGATAATCCGGCACGCCCTCCCGCACCAGCACGGTGGCCCCGATGGACAGCGGCCCGTACACGATGAACGAGTGGCCCACGATCCAGCCGATGTCGCTGGTGGACCAGTAGATGTCCCGGTCGCCGATCTGGTAGAAGGCTCGCGCCAGGAACGTCACGCCCACCATGTAGCCGCCCGTCGCGTGGACGACGCCCTTGGGCTTGCCCGTGGTGCCGCTTGTGTAGAGGATGAACAGCGGGTCCTCGGAATCCATCGGCTCGGGCGCGCAGTGGATCTCGCGCGGTTCCTGGATGTCGTAGAAGTCCACCTCGCGCTCGCTCTCGAAGGTGACCGGCTCGTCACCCGGGCGGGAGCCGCGACGGTGGACCACAACCCACTCGACCTTCGCGTCGTCGCGGACCGCCTCGTCCACCGTGGGTTTGAGCGGGATCCGCTTGCCGCGCCGGTAGGTGTAGTCCGAGCAGACGACGACTCGGGCGCCGCTGTCCGCGATGCGGCTGGCGAGCGCCTGGGTGCCCATCCCCGCATAGACGACGCTGTGCACGGCGCCGATCCGGGCGCAGGCGAGCATGGTGATGATCCCCTCGGGGACGAGGGGCATGTACACCACCACGCGATCTCCCTTCGCCACCCCGAGCCGCTTGAGCGCGTTGGCGAAGCGGTTGACCTCCCGGTAGAGGCGGGCGTAGGTGTAGGTGTGCTCCTCCCCGTCCTCGCCGATCCAGATGAGCGCCGCCTGGTTTCGGCGGTCGCCGTGGACGTGGCGGTCGAGGCAGTTGGCCGACGCGTTGAGCTTGCCGCCCAGGAACCAGGCGTGGTCCGGCGGGTTGAACTCCGACACCTTCGAGTACGGCTCCGTCCAGTCCACCAGCGCCGCCTGCTCGGCCCAGAAGCCGTCGGGATCCTTGGCCGCCCGGTCGCGCTCGACCGCGTCGTTGCGCAGGTAGGCGTTCCGGGCCAGCGCGAGTGGCGGCGGGATGACGCCCTCGTTGTGCATCAGGGCCGAGATCGCGGCCTGCTGGGACTCCGTCAGCTGGATGTCGGTCATCGGGGGACTCCGGACGTCGCAGGGGTGCGCGCAGACGAGTGGGGACGCGCGATCAGCGGATCGTAGACGCATCGGCGCCGCGCGACGCCCGGCTGCGGCAAGATTGGGCGCACCGCCGCCCGGCCCGTCCGGCAGGGCGCGGCAGGAAGGAGGGCGCGAGCACGATGGGCGCGCGAGTGCTGGTGGCGTACGCGAGCAAGATGGGCTCCAATGCCGAGATCGCCCAGGCGATCACGGCGACGCTGCTCGAGGCGGGCCTGGAGGCGGAGGCGCTAGCCGTATCCGACGCCAAGGACCTCACGCCGTATGACGCTGTGGTGCTGGGCAGCGCCCTGTACGCGGCCCACTGGCAGCGCTCGGCCCACCGGTTCGTCGCCCGGCAGCGCGCGGCGCTCGCCGCCCTCCCGCTGTGGCTCTGGAGCAGCGGCCCGCTGGACCGCGCCCTCGCTGCGCGAGACCTGCCGCCGGCTGCCAATGTCCTGGAGACCATGGGCGAGCTGCCCTTCCGCGGGCACCGCACGTTCGGGGGCCGGCTGGACCCGGCGTTCCCCGGGATCGACGAGCAGATCCTGCGGACGCACCCCGTCGGCGACTTCCGCGACTGGGCCGCCATCCGCGCCTACGCCCTCGAGATCGCCCGCTCGCTGGCGGGGGCCTGAGGCCGCCCTGGCAGGTCGCTAGCGCGGCAGCGCCGAGGTCGGCCAGGGCTCGGACGGGTCGGCGGCGACACACCACGTAAACCGGTCGCCGCGGGCCCAGTCCCGCGAGTCCGCGCCGGTCACGAGCGGCACCGGCCCGCCGGGCGCGGGCGAACCGAAGGCCGTCGCGAACGCCGAGGCGCACGGGGCCGCGGCCTGGGCCGCGACCGTGGCGTAGGGCGGCACGGTGGCCGCGGGCCCGAAGCCCCGGATCGGCACCTGCGCCAGCGGCTCGAAGTTGTGCGGCAGGATGCACAGCGTCTCCGACACGGTGATCGGCGGCGTGGGCACGGCCTGGCCCTGCGCGAGGCCAACCACCACCAGGCAGGTGCTGCTCGACTCGTGGGCGGTCTCGTTGCCGGTCGGCTGCAGCGCCAAACCCGCCAGGATCGCGATCGCCACCGCCCAGACCGCCAGGTAGGCCGTGCCGCCGTCACGGCTGCCCACCGGGACCACCCGGTCGAGGTCGGGCGCCTGCCCGCCCGCGGCGCGCGTCGCCGCCGTGCCCGGCCTGGGGCGGTCCGGCAGCGGCATGGCCCGCGCGCGGACGCCGCGGCGCACGGTGCGCCACGACACCGGGCTCCAGTGCCAGCAGCTCGCGCACTCGAGGCCGTGGCGCACGCCCAGCGGGACGATCCCGATCGGCCCCAGCTCCAGCCAGCGGTACTGCCGCTCCACGCGGTGGGGGCCCACCCGCCCGCAGGCCGGGCACTCGTCCACCTTGACGCCGAGAGTGCCGGAGCGCCACGCGACGCGGAACGGGCGCCTCACGGCTGGCCGCCACGCGCGCGTCGGCCGTCCGGGGGGCGTCGGCTGCCCCGTGGCCGTGTCCCCTCCCCCGCCCCACTCGCCCTGCGCATCGTCACGAGACGGCACGCGAGCCCGGGTCGGGGCCCGCCGGCCACGCGCCGATCTCGGCCGCCCACAGGTCGGCGCCAAAACTGGTGTGGAGCGGCGGCGCCGGCGTCACGAGGAAGGTGCGGGCGCCGCCCTCGCCCCGCTCGGCGCGGAGGAACGATGCTGGCGCCGGCGGCCGCGCGTGGAGCCCGGCCGCGAGCTCGTGGTGGTGGGTGACGAGCCACACCTCGACGCCGGCCGCGACCAGGCCCCGGACCACCGCATCGGCGATCGCGGAGCCGTCGCGCTCGTTCACGTTGGACAGCGGCTCGTTGAGCAGGACCAGGCTGCCCGGCCGGACGCGGCCCACGAGATCGCTCAGCCGCCGCAGGTCGGCGTCGAGCCGTCCGTCCGCCGTGCCGCCCTCCTCGCCCCGGGGGAAGTGCGCGACGATCCCGTCGGCCGGCGCGGCGCGACACGAGGCCGCCGCCACCGGCATGCCCGCGGCCAGCATCATCCGCGCGACGCCCACGGCGCGGAGGAGGGTGGACTTGCCGCCGCCGTTGGCGCCGGTCACCACGACCAAACGCGCGCCGGCACAGGCGACGTCGTTCCCGGTCACGCCGCCCCCGATCGCCAGGGCGAGGCAGGGGTCCGCGATGGCGCCCGCCTCGAGGCCGGGCTCGCCGGTCGGGAGCAGCCCCGGCATCGCGGTCGCGAGGCCCACCTCCCGCAGGGCGGCGTCGAGGTTCGCGCAGCCGACGAGGAACGCGGCCTCGTCCCGCAGGCGGCGGCAAAACGAGAGCAGGTGCCCCGCCGATTCGGCCACCGCGCCGGCGGCCGGGGCGACCGCCGCCGCCCGCAGCTCGCCCAGGGCGTTCATCGCGTTCTGGTCGTGGAGGGCGACGTCCACGGCCAGGCCGTGCGCCCGCTCGCCCCCCAGCCGGTCGCGCAGGCGGCCCCGGGCGCTGGCCTCCCGCCGCAGGACCAGGCCGCCCGGCCGGTTGCCGGGGCCGAGGGCCGCGGACGCCACGAGGGTCCGCTCGCCGAGACGGGCCAGCAGCTCGCGGGCGGTGGCGAGGAACGCGTCGTCCACGT
>JAKAHL010000171.1 GCA_021815005.1 Chloroflexota bacterium | reverse complement strand
CCCGAGGGCGTGGTGATCCCGAACGTGTTCGCCCAGCTGTCGGGGGGCGTGTTCACGCCGTCCGGGCCGAACCTCGAGGGCCTGGGCCTTGCGCTCGACGAGTTGGCGCGCTGGACCCAGGCGCTCCGCGTGCTGCGCACCGGGGTGGCGCAGACGGCCTGACATCCGGCCGGGGGTCGCGGCCCCGCGGCCCCGCCCCCTCGGCCGCGGCCATTTCGCCCCGGCCACCTCGGCGCGGCGCCCCCGTGCCTCGCCCCCGTGCCTCGCTCCGTCTCTCGCCCCGCCCCTCCGCCGCGCCTACGCCCCGAGCAGCGCCACCACGAGCAGGGCCTGCGCCACGTGGTAGGTGACGATCACGCCCAGCCGCAGGCGTGCCCCGCCCCGCCCGCCCGGCGTCGTCCCGACGAACTGGCCCCAGCCCAACATCGAGTCCGACGCGACGAACAGCCACGCCCCGGCGACCGCGGCGGGCTCACCGGTGCGCGTGGCGGCGATCGCCATCAGGGTGATCGCCGCGAGGTACGCGGCGACCGGCCCGCCCATGCCCTGCTGGCCCGCGGCGCGCACCAGGCGCCGACCGGCCGTGGCGACGAGCGCCGCCGCTCCCGCGGTGCCGACGAGCAGCCAGGCGCCCTCGCCGGGCAGCTGCCAGAACGCCGCGACGTAGGCGAGGTGGCCGACCAGGAATGCCGCGAGCCCCGCCACGAGGCGCCCCGGCGGCAGCAGCAGCACGTCACCGGCCAGGGACGCGCCGAGAGCGAGCAGCAGCCCGGGCTCTACGGATGGCTTGGTCGGCGAGCCCATCGCGGCAACGCCGAGCAGCGCCGCCAGCACGGCGGGCTTCGCCACCCGCTCCACCGCACGCGCCCGGCGGCTGGCGGACCACACCGCCCACCAGTCAACGGCGGCCGCGGCCGCCCCCGCCGCCAGCAGCCCCCACCCGAGCGGCGTCACCGCATCAGGCCCGCGCCGCCGCCCGCGTCACCTCCGCGGTCGCCGTCTCAGGCCTTCCCGCGCGATTCCAGCAGGACGGTGGTGGTCTCCGACGGCAGGCCGGCGGACGTGACCGTCAGCTTGGGCTGGACGGCCGGCTGGGCGCCCATCTCGTGGAGGAACTTCCGCATCGCGTCCTCGCAGTCGGCCTCCTCCTCGCAGACCGGCATGGGCACGACGATCTTGGGGTCCAGCTGGGCGACGAGCGCCGCGGCGGTGGTGGCGGAGAGCGCGCCGCCGATGGGCACGCACACGATGTCCACGGGACCGATATCGCCGAGCTTCTCCTCGGTCAGCTCATGGCCGATGTCGCCAAGGTGGATGGTGTGGAGACCGTCCAGCTCGGTCACGAACGCGGTCTGCTTGCCGCGCTTGGCGCCGCGGGCCGCGTCGCGATACGTGCGGACGCCGGTGACCAGCGCGTCGTGCACCTCGTACTCGCCCGGGCCGTCCAGCACGAACGCCGACTCGAGGCTGGTCGGGATGGCCGTCCCGCCGTCTCGCGACGTCTTGCTCGGTCGCTTGGCGCCGAGGCCCGCGTCGTCGGGGTGGCTGAAGGTGATGACGTCGCCGGTGATCCCGCGGCCGGTGGGGCCGACGATCGACGGGTAGGGATCATTGACGACCACGGCATCCCGACCCTTGAGCCGGATGCAGGTCCGTCCGTACCAGGTGAGCTCCATGGCGCGATTCTGGCACAGGTGACTCACCCCGGGCTTCGCGAGCCCGCCGATCCCGCCCGGAAAAGGGAAGGACCGGAGATGCCTGCCCAATTGGCATCTCCGGTCCCGAGGGAGGGAGGATGGAACCTGAGGGGTGTTCCGCCACGAACCATACGGGAGGGGGGATTCAGCCACGGCCACCCGAACGGTTAAGAAAGGGACATCCGCCCGCGACTCCGTCCCCCCCCCGCGCCGCGGTGGCATCATCATCCCGGTCATGACGCGCCGTCTTCGCCACGGAGCCCTCGCGACGCTGGTCGCGCTCGCGGTGGTCGCGGGGTGCGGGAGCCCGGCCCCGAGCGCCTCGCCCGGCCCCGCGTCGGCCACCGCGGCCACCGACGGCTCGGCAGCGTCCCCGTCCGGCCCGTCCGGCGTCGCGTCGTCGTCGGCCGCCCCCACCTCGGCGCCCGCCACCGCGACCTGCTCGCAGGCGAATCCCCAGGCCGCCTTCTCGCCGCGCCCCATCGGCCCCGACGACCCGAACGCCGCGCTGCTGGCCAGGATCGAGACCGCCGTCGAGGCGATCCGCGGCATCACCGCAACGCGTGCCGTCCCGCGCTACACGCTCGACCAGGCCGGGCTGTGCGCGTTCCTGCGCGAGTCGCTGGCCCGCGACAACCCGCCTGCGCAGGTCGCCGCGACCGAGGCGCTGTACAAGCAGCTGGACCTCATGCCGGCGGGCGCCTCGCTCGAGGCGACGTACCTGGACCTCCTGACCAGCCAGGTCGTGGGCTTCTACGACCAGCGGTCGAAGGCGATGTACGTGGTCGCCTCGTCGGGGGCCATGGGCCCGGCCGAGGAGATCACCTACGCCCACGAGTTCGACCACGCGCTCCAGGACCAGCGCTTCGGTTTGCAGGCGGTCGTCGGCGATGCCAAGGACCAGGGTGACCGGACGCTTGCGCGGACGGCGCTGGTCGAGGGCGACGCGACGCTGGCGATGAGCCTCTGGGCGCAGCGGAGCCTGACGCCATCGCAGCTGATGCAGATCGCGGGCGCCACCGACCCGGCATCGCAGGCGGCCCTCAATGCGGCCCCGGCCATCCTGCGGGAGACGCTGCTCTGGCCGTACACGCAGGGCCTGAGCTACGTCCTGAGCGCCTACCAGACCAGCGCGAGCTTCGTCGGGGTGGACGCGCTGTGGCAGCACCCGCCCGACACCACCGCGCAGCTCCTGCACCCCGACAATCTTGCCTCGCGCGAGCCGGCGGTGGCGGTGACGCTCCCGACGGACCTCGCCAAGCGGTTGGGGGCCGGCTGGTCGGTGGCGATGGAGGACACCCTGGGCGAGCTGCAGCTCAACATCCTCATGCGCACCGGCGACCCGGGCGCGGGCTCGGATCCGGCAGCGGGCTGGGCCGGCGACCGCGTGGCGCTGGTCGAGGGCCCGAAGGGCGCCCGGGCTGCCGTGGTGGACACGGTGTGGGCCAGCGCCACGGCTGCGGGCAGCGCCTTCGACCAGCTGGGTCAGCTCGCGGCCAGGCTCAACGCCGAGGGGAAGCACGCCGCCGTGCTGACGCCGTCGCCGCAGCGCGTGGTCCTGCTGTCCGCGGACGCCGCGGCCACGCTGAGCGCCGTCGCGAACGCGCTGGGGTTGGCCGGCTGATCGTCGGCCGCGCTCGGCCCCGAAGGACCGGCCCCAGCGCGCCTACATCGATTCGGGAGCGGAGATCCCGAGCAGGCCGAGGGCGTTCGCGAGCGTCGTCTTCGTGGCCAGCGCCAGCGCCAGGCGGCGCGCCGACCGGTCGGGCTCGGCCTCGTCCAGCACGCGCGCGTCGCGGTAGAAGGCGTGGAACTCGGTGGCCAGGTCGGTCGCGTAGGCCGTGATGCCCTGCGTCTCCTCGGCCAGGACCGCGTCCTCCACCACCTCGGGGAGGCGCGAGAGCGTGCGCGCCAGCGCCGCCTCGGGCTCGCCGGCCAGCAGCCCCGCAACCGACGTCGCCGGCGCCAGCCCCGCCGCCTCCGCCTTGCGCAGGATCGACGCGATCCGGGCGTGGGCGTACTGCACGTAGTAGACGGGATTCTCCGCCGACTGCTTTCGGGCGAGCTCGATGTCGAAGTCGATCTCGACATGGGCCGCGCGCGAGGCGAAGAACCAGCGGGCGGCGTCGGTGCCGACGGCGTCGAGCAGGTCGTCGAGCGTGACGAACGTGCCGGCGCGCTTGGACATCGAGACCTCGACGCCGTCAGCCACGAAGCGCACCCAGCCGATCAGGATGACCTGGTAGCTGTCCGGGTTGTAGCCCATCGCCTGGGCGGCGTTCTTGTTCCGCGCCACCGTGCCGTGGTGGTCCACGCCCCAGACGTAGATCAGGTGGTCGAAGCCGCGGCTGAACTTCTCCGTGACGTAGCCGATGTCGGCGGCGAAATACGTCGGGCGGCCGTCGGACTTGAAGATCACGCGGTCCTTGTCGTCGCCATAGGCGGTGGAGCGGAACCACGTGGCGCCGTCCTGCTCGTAGACCTCGCCCGCGTCGCGGAGGCGCTGGACCGCGCGCGCCACCCAGCCCTCGTCGTGCAGCGAGGCCTCGCTCTTCCAGACGTCGAAGTGGACGCCCAGGCGGGCGAGGCTGGCCTCGATCATCCCGCGCACGCGCTTCGATGCCCAGCCGCCGAGGACCGCGTCCGGCTGGGCGCCGTCGGCCGTCGCGGCGGCCCAGACGTCGTCGGGCACCTCGCGCGCCAGCTGCTCGACATAGGCGCCCTTGTACCCGTCCTCGGGCACCGGCTCGCCGCGGCGGATCGCGAACACCGACGCGCCCAGATGGTTGATCTGGGCGCCGGAGTCGTTGAAGTAGTACTCGCGCGTGACCTGCTGCCCGCCCGCCTCGAGGACCCGGCACAGCAGATCGCCCACGAACGCGCCGCGGGCGTTGCCGACCGTCAGGGGCCCGGTGGGGTTGGCGGACACGAACTCCACGTTGATCTTGCGTCGCTTGACGGCTGGGATGCGGCCCCACTGCGCCGGGGCGGCGAGCACGCCGGCGACGAGCGCCTCGTACGCGGCGTCGGCCACGCGCAGGTTGAGGAACCCCGGCCTCGCCACGTCCACGGCGGCGAACAGCGCGGCGTCCTGGCCCGTCCGCAGCGCCGTCGCGAGCGCCTCCGCGATGTCCAGCGGGGAGCGGCGCAGCGGCCGCGCCAGCTTCATCGCGAGGTTGGTTGCGAAGTCGCCAAAGGCGGGGTTGGCCGGGCGCTCCACCTCGACGCCAGGGGCGGCCGCGGGGTCCTCCACGGCCGGCAGCGAGCCCGACGCCTCCGCGGCCCGCCACGCGCGCTCGATCGCCGCGCGGACGCCGGCGCGGATGGCGGCGGGGGCAACGGGCTCGGCGGGTTCGGCGGTGCTGGTCACGGAGACTCCTGGTTTCGGCGGGGAACTGCC
>JAKAHL010000170.1 GCA_021815005.1 Chloroflexota bacterium | reverse complement strand
CATCCGATTCGCCCGTGCCGTCCGGTGTGGCGCCGGGCGCCGTCCCCGCGTCCCTCGTGCCTGGCGCGTCCGATGCCGGTGCCCCCGGCTCGGGCTCTCCGCGGGCGTCGGGTGCCGCGACCGGTTCGGGCCCGTCGGCCGGCACCTCGGCGCCCCCGCAGCCCGCGCCCGAGACGGCGACCCAGATCGCCAGCGGGATCACCGTGGTCGGCTCGCCGGTGTATGCGCCCGGAGGCGTGAGCCTCGCGTTCGCGGCCCGGCCGTCGGATGACGCCACCGGTCCTGACATCTACGTGTGGTCGCCCGGGGACGCGGCGGCGCGACCGGTCACCTCCGACCATGCCAGCTGGCTCGCCGGCTGGGCGGCCAGCGGGATCTTGGTGAGCCGCGTCATCGACGGGGTCCCGTCCACCTACCTGCTGGACCTCGCCACGGGCCTCTCAGCCCAGGTCGGCGCACCCGGCACGTGGCTGCCGGCGGTGTCGCCGGACGGCACGATGGCCGTCTGGTGGTCCGGAACCGTGCGGCTCGCCCCGGACGGCCTGGCCTGGGTTCCCGACCTTGGCCAGCTCGTTGTCGGCGGCTGGTCGAGCGTCCCGACGGGGCCGTTCGAGCCGACCCCCTCGGCCAGTCCGCCCACCATGGCGCCGTCCGCGGATCCGCTCGCCAGCGGCCTTCTCGCGACGCCCAGCCCCACGCCCAGCCCCAGTCCCACGCCCAGCCCAACCCCGAGCCCGACGCCCACCCCCTCGCTCGACCCGGCCAGCCTGACCGCTCCGCTCGCCGGCATCGGATCACCGGTCTGGGCGAGCCCGTCGGCCGGCGCGACCCCGGCCCCGCAGTCGCTCGTGGCCGCACCGCCGGCCGGCTGGCAGGCGCGCTGGTCCGACGACGACAGCGCCCTCGCCATCTGGACGGCCGCGCAGGGTGGGGCGCCCGACGGCCAGCTCAGCCTCTACCGGCTGGACCCCGTCACGCACATGCCGGACCTGGGCAGCCCGATGCTGGGGGCGACGCCCGCGAGCCCGGACTTCTCCCTGCGGACCGGGCGTCTGGTGTGGACCTCGTCGGCGGACAGCGCCGCGGGCGTGGTCGAGGTGCTCGCCTGGTCGGGCGCGCTGTATGGGCGCATCGTGGTGCCGGCGATGGGGATCGGGACGGTCCTTCCCTGACGCCCCGCGAGCCGCGCCGCCCGCGGCTCGACGCCCTGCGACGCGGGTCCCGGCTTGCGCTCGCGCCGGAATGCGCTAGATTCCCGTCCTCATGCGACGCAGTGCGGTCGTCGCGGCCTCGGCGCTCATCGCCGCCGCCGCCCTGATCGGATTGCCAGGACCCGCCGGCTCGACGGCCCCCTCGCCGGCCCGGGAACTCCCGGCAGCCGCCTTCATGCAAATGCAGATCCAGTCGGGCGCCCCGGCATCCTCGCCGGCGGTGGCGCTCGATGCCGGGCTTCGCGCCGCGGGCTTCCTGGGCAGCGAGACGCAGCTCGTCGAGCGCGGCTCGGCGCCCTCGGTGCCCACCTCGCGGCCGTCGGTCTCGCTGCCGTCGGTGAGCGCCGGCACGGACTGGAAGCCGGGGCGGTACACGCTGTCGGGCATCGCAACGTTCTATGACGCCGGCACCACGGCGATGCGGCTCGCGTACGGCACGACGGTTCGCATCTGCGGCCCCGGCGGCTGCGTCCTGCGCACCGTCACCGACTTCGGGCCGCAGGGCGCCGGGCGCATCGTGGACCTCTACCGCCCGGACTTCTTCGCTGTCTGCGGCTGCGCCCCGTGGGCCGGCACCGCACGGGTGACGGTCACGGTGTACTGAGCCCGGGCGTCGGAGACTCCCCCGGGACGCGAGCCGCCCCGCCGGCCGCCGGGCGCGGTAGACTGTCCCGGATTTCCGCGCCGGTCCCGTGAGGCCGGGTGGCCCCGTGAGGCCGGGAAGGAGGAGCGAGCCGCGTGCGACGCTACGGGTTGACCCGATGACGGGCCGCCGGATCATGACGGCGGAGGACATCCGCCGGGCGACCATCCGAATCTCCCACGAGATCGTGGAGAAGCACGCCGGCACCGACGGGCTGGCGCTGGTCGGCATCCAGCGACGTGGCGTCCCCCTCGCGGCGCGCATCGCGGCCGCCATCCGCGACAACGAGGGAGCGGACGTGCCCGTGGGCGCGCTCGACATCACCTTCTACCGGGATGACCTCTCGCTCGTGGCGCAGCAGCCCATCGTCAAGGGCACCGACATCGCCTTCGACCTCAACGGCAGGACGATCGTGCTCGTGGACGACGTGCTCTACACGGGCCGCACCATCCGCGCGGCCATGGACGCCCTGATCGACTACGGACGCCCGCAGGCCATCCGCCTGGCCGTCCTGGTGGACCGCGGCCACCGCGAGCTGCCCATCCGCGCGGACCACGTGGGCAAGAACGTGCCCACCTCGCGCGAGGAGGTCGTCAAGGTGACTCTCGAGGAGGTGGACGGCGAGGACGCGGTGGAGATCGAGCGCCGCCCCGGCGCCGACGCCGGCGGGTCGGCGGCATGAGCGCCGGGGACCGTCCGGAGGGGGCGATCCCGACCCCTGCGCCCGTCCGCTGGCCGCATCGCCACCTGCTCGACGTGGACGCGCTCACCCGGCCCGAGATCGACCTGGTCATGCGCACGGCGGACGAGATGCACGACGTCCTGGCCCGGCCCATCCCCAAGGTGCCGGCCCTGCGCGGCCTGGGCGTGACCATCCTGTTCTACGAGGCGTCCACCCGGACGCGCGTGAGCTTCGAGGTGGCGGCCAAGAACCTCTCGGCTGATGTCGTGAACATCGCGGCCGCGTCGTCGTCGGTGTCCAAGGGCGAGTCGCTGGTGGACACGGTGCGCACCGTGGAGGCGCTCGGTGCCGACATGATCGTGATGCGCCACGGCGTGTCGGGGGCCCCCTACCTGGCCGCCGAGGTCTTCGGCGGCAGCGTCCTCAACGGCGGCGACGGCTGGCACGCCCACCCGAGCCAGGCGCTGCTGGACCTGTACACGATGCGCTCGCGGCTCCCGGGCGGTTCGCTCGAGGGACGCAAGGTGGTGATCCTCGGCGACGTGCTCCACTCTCGGGTGGCGCGCTCGAACGTGTGGACGCTCACCGCGATGGGCGCGGACCTGTGGCTGTGCGGCCCCACGACGCTGCTGCGAGGCTTCGACGCCTGGGCGGCGCGCGGCGCGGCCGGGCGGCGGTTCACGGTCACCTCGGACGTGGGCGCCGCCCTGCGGGACGCGGACGTGGTGATGGCGCTGCGGATCCAGAAGGAGCGCATGGCGTCGGGGCTGCTGCCCTCGCTGCGCGAGTACGCGGCGCGGTACGGCCTGACCTCGGAGCGGCTGCGGGCGGCCAGGCCCGGGGCGCTCGTGATGCACCCCGGGCCCCTCAACGAGGGCGTGGAGATCGCGGCCGACGTGGCCGTGGACCCGCGCTCGGTGATCACGGACCAGGTCGCAAACGGCGTCGCGGTCCGGATGGCGCTGCTGTACCTGATGGCCGGCGCGCGGCGGACGGAGGCTGGCGCGTGAGCGCGAACGGCGGGCATGACGCGACGATCTGCGGCTGGGCGGTGGACCCGGCGGCCGGGCGCGAGGGCGCGGTGGAGGCGGTGGTGCGCGGAGGCGTGCTCGAGCGGCTGACCTGGCTCTCGGGCTCCGCGGCCGACGGGCTCGGCCCGACGGGCCGGCTGATCCTGCCGGGCCTCGTGGACATGCACGCGCACTTCCGCGAGCCGGGCAACGAGGACGCCGAGACGGTCGCCACGGGCCTCGCCGCGGCGGCGCGCGGCGGGTTCACGGCCGTCGCGCTCATGCCCAACACCACTCCCGCGCTGGACGACCCGTCGGTCCTGGCGCGGGTTCGGGCGTCGGCGGCCGCCACCGGATCGCCGGTGCGCGTGCTGGCTTATGGCGCGGTGACGGCCGGGCGCAAGGGCGAGACGCTGTCCGCGATGGGCGAGCTGGCTGACGCCGGCGTGGTGGGGTTCTCGGACGACGGCGCCTCGGTGGGGTCGGCCACGCTGATGCGCAACGCGCTCGCGTACGCCGGGGCGTTCGGCCTGCCCATCGTGGACCACCCTGAGGACGCGACCCAGACCGCCGGCGCGGAGGCGTCCGAGGGCTACGTCGCCACGGTGCTGGGCCTCCGGGGCTGGCCCGTCGCGGCCGAGGCCGGGTCGGTGGCGCGCTCGATCGCGATCCTCGCCGACGTCGTGCGCGACGTGCCCGGCGCGCGGCTCCACCTCACCCACCTGTCCACTGCCGCGTCCATCGCGCACGTCCGGGCCGCCAAGGCCGCGGGCCTGCCGGTCACCTGCGACGTGACGCCGCACCACCTCGCCTTCACCGACGAGTGGGTCGCCGGCTCCCGCCGGTGGGCCTGGGAGGCGCTCGATGCCGAGGGCCGTGCCCGCGACCCGTGGGCCGACGGCGCGCTCGCCGCCCCCCCGTTCGACACGTCGCTGCGGGTCAACCCGCCGCTTCGCCCGGCCGAGGACGCGGCCGCCTGCCGCGCGGCCCTGCGCGACGGGACCGCTGACGCGATCGCCACCGACCACGCGCCCCACACCGCGGTGGACAAGCACGTGGAGTTCGGGTGGGCGGCCAACGGCATCAGCGGGATCGAGACGGCGCTCTCGACGGTGCTGGCGGCCGTGGCGGCGGGCGAGGTGCCGCTGATGCGGGCCGTGGCGCTGCTGACGAGCGGGCCGGCCGCCGTGCTGGGCCCGCGCGCCGGGCTTCGTCCCGGACTGCGCCTGGGCGAGCCCGCCGACCTGGTGGTGGTGGACGCGGACGCATCGTGGGCCGTCAGCGCGGCATCGCTGCGGTCGAAGGGCAAGAACACCCCGCTGCTCGGGCGCGCCGTCCCGGGCGCGGTCCGCCTCGTCCTCGCCGGCGGCCGCGTCGCGCACGCGGAGGGCTGACGGGGGCGCGCATGTCCGATCGCAACCGGCGGCTTCTCGTCGCCATCCTGGTGCTGGCCGCCGCGCTCCTGTTCGGGTACGCGGCGTTCGTCCTCGTCGAAGTGCTGCGTGGCGTGGACCAGGCCGGGCCCGTGCGGCTGGCGACGCTGGTCGTCAACGTGGTGACCGGCGCCATCG
>JAKAHL010000169.1 GCA_021815005.1 Chloroflexota bacterium | reverse complement strand
GCAGGTGATCATGCAGGACTACCTCAACCAGAACTTCTACGGGAACCGCAGCTACGGCGTGGCGGCGGCTGCCAAGGGGTACTGGAACAAGAGCCTGGGCGACCTGTCGCTGGCCCAGATGGCGCTGCTCGCCGGCATCCCCAAGTCGCCGACCGACTACGACCTCATGAAGAACGCGGTCATGGAGACGGTCAAGGGCGCGAACGGCAAGGACGTGAGCGAGCTCGTGGTCCCGCCCGACCGCCCCATCGTCCAGCGCCGCAACTACATCCTCCAGCTGATGCTGACCAACGCCACGCTCGGCCACTACACCGCAGCCGAGATCGCCGCCGCCCAGCAGGAGCCCGTGGTCCTGACGCCGCCGGCCAACTCGAGCTGGCTGGCCCCGCAGTTCGTGCTGCAGGTGCGCGACGAGCTGGGCCAGCTCCTCTGCGGCACGGCCCAGTGCGGCAAGATCGACACCGGCGGCTACAAGGTCTACACGACGCTCAACTACACCATGCAGAAGATCGTCGAGAAATGGGTGTACGCCGCGGCGATCATCCCCAACGCGTCCAACCAGACCGCGCTGCTGCGCCAGAAGGGCATCCCGACGTCGGAGTGGAGCTGGATCCAGGCGCTGTCGGGGCACAACATCCACAACGACGCGGCGGGCGTCGTGGACTACCGCACCGGGGAGGTGCTCGCCTACGCTGGCTCGGCCAACGCGTACGCCACCGACGGCACGCCGCAGTTCCAGCCCCAGTTCGACGTGCTGAGCGACGGCTTCCGGCAGCCCGGCTCGTCGATCAAGCCCATCGACTACGTCATCGGCATCGACGACAAGACCCTGACCGCGTCCACCCTGTTCATGGACGTCGTCACCAACTTCGCCAGCCCGGGCCAGGCGCCGTACCTGCCCACGCAGGCCGACAAGCTCGAGCGCGGCCCCGTCCGCCTGCGCAGCGCGCTCGAGTTCTCGCTCAACGTGCCGGCCATCAAGGCGGGCTTCATCGACGGCCTCGACCACCAGCTCCAGCGGTCGAAGGACTTCGGTCTGGTGTACCCGGCCAACACCTACGCCGTTCCGTCGGAGAGCATCGGGACGCTGCTGGTGCACCCGATCGACATGATCAGCGCCTACGGCGCCATCGCCGACGGCGGCGTGCTGATGCCGCGCCACACGATCCTCAAGGTGGTGGGCCCGGACGGTCAGGTGGTGTGGCCGCAGCCCGGCGTGAGCCTCGCGGGCAAGCGCGTGGTGTCGCAGCAGGCCGCCTACGTCGTGACCGACATCCTCGCCGGCAACACCCAGATGAGCGTGAACCCGTTCTGGGGCGTCTGGGCCCCGACCAACGGCATCACCAGCAAGACGCTCCGCCCCGCCGCCTACAAGACGGGCACGACCGAGGACAACCGCGACGTGCTGGCCGACGGCTACCTGCCGGCGCCCGCGGATCCCAAGCTGCCGGGCCTGGTGGTGGGCGTGTGGATGGGCAACTCCGACAACTCCCCCAACGACGGGAAGCTGTCGCTCGAGACGTCCGCGCCGCTGTGGTCCGCCATCATGTCCGAGATCTCCAAGGGGATGCCCATCGACCAGTTCAGCCGCACCGAGCCCGCGGGGCTGGTCACCGCGACCGTGGACGCCACCACGGGCATGCTGCCGGGCCCGACCACCACCCGGACCATCAGCGAGATCTACCTGCCGGGCACGGCGCCCACGACGTCGGGCTCGCTCACGGTCACCCAGCAGATCGACTCGGCGACCGGGCTGCTGTGGCAGGCTGGCTGCGCGGGGCCGATGGTCACCAACTCCTATATCGACTTCAGCCAGGTGGACGCGGCGTGGCCGGCGTGGCAGAAGGCGGACCTCGGCTGGCAGGCCCGCGCGGCACGCGGCCAGGGGGTGTTCGGCGGCCCGAAGGGCACCCGCACGTCGTATTTCTACGGCTCGGGCTTCTACCCGTTCGGGATGACCTGGGGCGGCGCGTTCGCGCCCACCAAGACCTGTCCCGTGGTGCCCGTCACGCCGCCGCCGCCGACGACGTGCATCTCGTTCGACCCGTTCTCGCCCTGCCCGAGCGACCTGCCGCCGTCGCCCTCGCCCATCCCGTCGTTCCCGCAGCCCTAGGCCGGCCGGGGCGGATCGCACCCGCGCGCCGCCGGCCGGGAGGGCCACCGCCCCGGGCGGCCGGGACGCTAGAGCTTGACGATCGTCGCGCCGTCCCCGCCCTCGCCGCGCTCCCCCGCCCGGAAGCCGCGCACCAGCGGGTGCGAGCCGGCCAGCGCGCGGACGGCGTCGCGGAGCGCCCCGGTGCCCATGCCGTGGATCACCGTGACCTGGTCGAGCCCGGCCAGCGACGCGTCGTCCAGGTAGCGGGAGAGCGCGTCGAGCGCCTCGTCCACGCGCGCGCCACGGAGGTCCAGCGACGACGCCACCGAGCGCGCCCGGGCAAGGCGCATCGAGGTGATCCCGGACGGCGCCTCGCCCCGCGGCGCCGATGGGCGCCCACTGCCGGTGGCGCCGCCTGCCGTCCCGCCCCCGCCGGTGGGCCCGATCGCGAGCTCGAGGTCGTCCACGCCCACCGACACCCGCATGCCGCCGGCCTCGAGTGTCGCCCGGGTGCCGCCCTTCTCCAGGGCCGCGATCCGCCCCTCCCAGCCGCCGCTCCGGCTGCGGGCCCGCTCGCCCAGGCGCCAGGCGCGCGGCTCGACGGGGGCGAGCGGACGCTCGGCCTCGGGGCGCGACTGGGGCAGGCGCTCGAGCGTCTGGTCGGCGCGGGCGAGGGCGGCGTCGATGGCGGGCGCGGTGATCGTCTCCCGCTCCAGCTTGTGGCGCATCCCGGCCACGTCCTCGCGCAGCTGGTCCACCAGCCGCTGCGCCTCATCGCGCGCGGCCCGCACGGCCTCGTCGCGCTCGCGCCGGGCGCGCCGGCGCTCCTCCTCCGCGGTGCGCAGCGCGTCGGCGGCCTTCGCCTCCGCGGCCCGCGCCCGCTCCACCGCCACCGCGATCTCGTCCTCCTGGCGCCGGATGGACGCGAGCGTGGACTCGAAGGCCTGCTGGTTCTCGGTCAGGCGGCTCCGCGCGTCGGCGACGATCGCGTTGGGCAGCCCCAGCCGCTCCGCGATCGCGAACGCCTGGCTGCCGCCTGGCAGGCCGATCGTGAGCCGGTAGGTTGGCGAGAGCGTCTCGAGGTCGAAGGCCACCGACGCGTTGCGCGCCTGCGGCGTCTCGTGGGCGTACACCTTGATCTCGGCGTAGTGCGTGGTGGCGGCGACCAGCGCGCCGGACCGGATGAAGTGCTCCAGCAGCGCCTGGGCCAGCGCCGAGCCCTCGGTGGGGTCCGTGCCGGCGCCGAGCTCGTCGAGCAGGACCAGCGTCCCTGGCCCCGCGTGCTCGACGATCCGGATGATCGAGCGCAGGTGCCCCGAGAACGTGGACAGCGATTGCGCGATCGACTGCTCGTCGCCGATGTCGGCGAACACGTCGCGCAGCACGGGCAGGCGGGAGCCCGTCTCGGCCGGGACGTGGAGCCCGGCCTGGTGCATCAGCGCCAGCAGGCCCAGGGTTCGCAGGGTGACCGTCTTGCCGCCGGTGTTCGGGCCGGTGATGACGAGCGCGGTGTAGCCCTCGCCGAGGCGGATGTCGATGGGCACCACGCGCCCGGTCAGGCCCGGGTGGCGCGCGGACAGGAGGACGATGTCGGAGCGGTCCGAGGTCTCGGCCCGGGTCCCGTCCATCTCGGCGGCGAGCTGCGCCTTGGCGGCCCAGAAGTCGAACTGGGCGAGCGCGTCGAGCGTCTCGCGCAGCATCAGCCCGTTGGCCGCGACCAGCGCCGAGAGCTCGTCGAGGATCCTGCCCTCCTCCTCCTCGACCGCGGCCTGCGCCTCGCGCCAGGCGTTGCCCAGCTCCACCACCACGAGCGGCTCCACGAACAGCGTGGCCCCGGAGCCCGAGGCGTCGTGGACGATGCCCTTGACGCGGCCTCGGGCCTCGGCGCGGATCGGCACGACGTAGCGCCCGTTGCGCAGCGTGACGATGGGCTCCTGCAGGGCGCTCCCCAGCTCCGACCCGACGAGCGAGTCGAGGCGCCGGCGGAGCCGGTCGTAGGCCATCCGGACGGTGGCGCGCAGCGCGCCGAGGCGCGGCGAGGCCGTGTCCAGCAGCTCGCCGGCGGGGTCGAAGCTCCGCGAGAGGGTGGAGCGCAGGGCCGGCAGCGGGTGCAGGCGACGGCCGACGTCGCGGATCAGCGGGCGGCGGTCATCCGCGATCGCGGTCTGCAGCCGAACCGCCGCGTCAAGCGTGTCCACGATGTCGATGAACTGGAGCGCCTCCAGGCGGCCGCCACGGGATGCCCGCCCGACGAGCGGCTCGATGTCCTTCGCCCCGCCGATCCCGACGCCGGGCCGGTCAGACAGCAGCTGGCGAGCCTGGTCCGTCTCGTCCAGGCCGCGCGCCACGATGACCGGGTCGGACGACGGCACGAGCGCCTCCGCCAGGCGGCGCGACGGGTCGAAGGAGGTGCGCTCGGCGAGCCGGGCGCGGACCTGCGGGAACTCCAGCAGGGCGATGGAGCGGGCGTCCACCGTCAGGGCGCCCGTCGGCTCAGCGACGGGCTGCCGACCACGGCCAGCCGCCAGGGCCTGCTGACGGCAGGCTCGCCGGCGTGCGCGATGCCGACCCTCGGGCCGGCGACCACCGCCCGGGCGGGCTCGCCGTCCGGAGCGGCCGCGAGGTGGAGCGTTGACGCCGGGTCGCACAGGTCGATCCCGTCGAGGGTCCGATCCACGCCGAAGGCGGCCCCCAGGCAGCCCGGGCCCGCGGCGAGGCGATCGTCGGCGATCCCGGCCCGGCCCCTTGCGGCGAGCATGGCGCCCAGGCCCTCCACGGGCTCCGCGGCGCGGACCAGGAGCGCCGCCGGGCGTCCGTCGGGCTCGGTGACGATGTTGAGACAGTGGTGCATGCCGTAGACAAGGTACACGTAGGCCGTCCCGGGCGGGCCGAACATTGCCCGGTTGCGCGGCGTGGGGCCAATCCTCGCGTGCGAGGCGCGGTCCTCGGGCCCGAGGTACGCCTCGACCTCCACGATCCTGCCCACCCGCCGCTCGCCGCCGGCGCGATCCGGCTCCCGCACCAGCAGC
>JAKAHL010000168.1 GCA_021815005.1 Chloroflexota bacterium | reverse complement strand
CGATCCGGATGTCGTAGTCCTCCAGGATGAACACCCGGCCGCGGAGCTTGGGGCTCCGGGAGCGGCCGAAGATGTCCTGGATGACGCCCTGGCCCGGGCGGTCGGCGGGATGGGCCTTGCCGGCGAAGATGACCTGGAGGGGGCGCTCCGAGTCCCACACGATTCGGGCCAGCCGGTCCAGGTCCGTGAACAGCAGCGACGCGCGCTTGTACGTGGCGAACCGCCGGGCGAACCCGATGGTGAGCACGCCCGGGTCCAGCACCTCCTCCAGCTCCTCGAGGACGGCCGGGGCCTCGCCGTGGCGCGCGAACTGGTTGCGCAGCCGGCTCCGGGCGAAGATGGAGAGCTCCAGCTTCTGGCGCTGGTGCGCCTCCCACAGGTCCTCGTCGGGGACCGCCGCGATGCGCTCCCAGAAGCGGTCCGCCTCGCGCGCGTCGTCCATGGAGTCGAAATTCGCGTCGGTCCGCCGCTCGAGCAGGTCGCGGATGGGCTGGCCGAGCCAGGTGGGTGTGTGGACGCCGTTGGTCAGGCCCAGGATCTCGTGCGGGGCGATGCCCTGCCAGGTGGCGTTGGCCGTGAGGCCGTGCAGCTGGCTGACGGCGTTGGCGCCGCCGGTCAGCCGCAGCGAGAACGCGGTCATGTCGAACTGGGAGCGGTCCTGCTCCACGCCGAGGCCCAGCTCGAGCACCGCGCCGAGGCCCACGCCGCCGGTGTTCGGGCGCCCGTCGCCGTCGAGCAGCGGGCCCGCGACACGGCGGACCAGGTCCGCGTCGAAGCGCTCGTTGCCCGCGGACACCGGCGTGTGGATGGTGAACACGGAGTCCTGGCGCACCGCGGCCCACGCGTCGTCGAGCGAGGCGCCGCCGCCCATGTGCTCCCGGGCGCGCTCGGCGAGCAGGAACGCCGAGTGACCCTCGTTGAGGTGCCAGACGGCGGGGGCGATCCCGAGCGCCCGCAGGGCGCGGACGCCGCCGACGCCCAGCACCAGCTCCTGGTGGAGCCGCATCTCGCGGCCGCGGACGTAGAGGATGTGGGTGATCGGCCGGTCGGAGTCGTCGTTGTCCGGCAGGTCCGTGTCCAGCAGCAGCACGGGCACGCGGCCCACCTGCGCCACCCAGACCGCGACGTGCAGGTCCCGGCCGGGGAGCTCCACGGTCACGGTCAGCGGCTGGCCGAACCGGTCCAGGGCCCGCAGGATCGGCAGCTGCGACGGGTCGTAGTCCGGGTAGGCGTGCTCCTGGTGCCCGTCTGCGTCGATGGTCTGGCGGAAGTAGCCGTTGCGGTACAGCAGCCCCACGCCGACCAGCGGCAGCGCCATGTCCGACGCCGTCTTCATGTGGTCGCCGGCGAGGATGCCCAGACCGCCCGAGTAGATGCCCAGCGACTCGTGGAACCCGTACTCGGCGCAGAAGTAGGCGATCGGCCCCTTGAGCCGCTCGCCGTGGGTCCGCGCGAACCAGTGGTCGGCGCCGTTGGCCATGTACTCGTCGAACTCGCGCAGGACCGAGGTGTACTCCGCCACGAAGGCGGGGTTCTCCAGCAGCTGCGGCCAGGCGACCGGGCCCGCGAGCACGGGGACGGGATTGCGGTGGCGGGCATAGCCGCCCGCGTCGATCCGCGAGAACAGGACGCGCGCCCGCGGATGCCAGCTCCACCACAGGTTGTACGCCATCCGGCGGAGGCCCTCGAGCTTGGGCGGCAGAAGGAAGTGCGCGCCAGGCGCGACGGGGACTTCAACGAGGGGTTCCATCAGGTCGCCCATGATAGATGCACCGACCTGATGGCGTGAACCGGTTTACCTACCGCCGGGGCGGGCGCGCGCTTCGCTACGATCCGGCCATGAGCCTTCGTGTCGCACTGCTCGCCGCCGAATGCGAGCCCTGGGCCAAGACCGGCGGACTGGCCGATGTGGTGGACGCCCTCGCCCGGTCGCTGGGCCGCCTGCCCGAGGCGGGCGGCGCACTGCGCGCGCCCGTGGACGTCCTCCTGCCGCGCTACCGCTCCGTACCGGTGCCGCCCGACGCGGTGGCCGAGGCGCCGCTCGAGGTGCCCGACCCGCGAGGGACCGGCACGGTCACCGCCCGGATCGTGAACGTCGCGGCACACGGCTACCGCCTCCGCCTCGTGGACGTGCCGGCGGCGTTCGACCGCGACGGGTTCTACGACCACCCCGACGACCCGTGGCGGTTCGCGGTCTTCGGCCGGGTTGCGCTGGCCGCGCTCCGGCGTGACGGCACGCCGCTCGACGTGCTCCACGCCCACGACTGGCACGCCGGGCCCGCGCTCCTCGAGCGCGCCCGCGGCGCGGCGGCGGGCGACCCCTTCTACGCCGACATGGCCGCCCTCGTGACGATCCACAACCTCGCCTACCACGGGTGGGTGGGCAACGACGGCCTGGGCCAGCTGGGCCTCCGGCGAGACGACCCGCTGGCGGGCCCGAACCCCGACGGCATCGACCTGCTGCGCACCGCGATCGAGCGCAGCGAGCTGGCGAACACGGTGTCGCCCGGCTTCGCGGCCGAGGCCCTCACGCCCGAGTTCGGCATGGGGCTGGACGGCACCCTCCGCGGGCTGGGGGACCGCTTCCTCGGCATCCTCAACGGCATCGACCCCGACGTGTGGGACCCGGCGGCGGACCCAGCGCTGGCGGCGCCCTACTCCCGGGAGGACCCGGCCGGCAAGGCCGCCAACCGCGCGGACCTGCTCGCGCGCGTGGGCTTTGACCCCGACGACGACGCGCCCGTCCTCGGGATGATCGGCCGGATGGACCCGCAGAAGGGTTTCGACCTGCTGGCCGACGGTGCACCGGACCTCCTGGCGGCTGGCGCTCGGATCATCGTCCAGGGAAGCGGGCACGCTTCGCTCGCCGATCCGTTCCGGGCCCTCGCCGCGGCCAACCCGAGTCGGGTGGCGCTGATCGAGCGCTTCGACCGCGAGATGGCGCGGCGCATCTACGCGGGCGCCGACCTGTTCCTCATGCCGTCGCGCTTCGAGCCCTGCGGGCAGGGCCAGATGATCGCGCTCCGCTTCGGCACCCCGCCGGTGGTGCGCCGCACGGGCGGCCTTGTCGACTCGGTGCTGGACGTGGACGAGCACCCCGGGGAGGGGACGGGCTTCGTGTTCGACGAGGCCACGCCGGCGGCGCTGGTCGAGGCGGTCGGGCGGGCCTCGCGGCTTCGGGCTGACCCCGCCGCCTGGGCTGCCCTCCGCGACCGGGCGATGGCCGCGGACTTCCGCTGGGACACCGGGTCCGCGCCCCGCTACCTGGAGGCCTACCGGCGCGCCGTCGCCCTGCGGCGGGGATAGCGCGGGCCCGGCCCGGCAGGTGCGCGGAAAGGGCGGCCCCGGCCTCGCGGCCCGTCGTGACCCGTGCGACACTCAACTCCCAGCCGAACCCCGTCTCAATCTGCGGCACTCGCGCCGCCCGGAGGCCCCGCATGCCGAAGCAGTTCGTCATCCAGGTGCAGAACAAGCCCGGCGAGATGGCTCGCCTGGCCGAGCAGCTCGCGGCGCGCAGCGTTGACCTGCGGGCGATCGGCGGCGGCGGCCTGGGCGACGTCGGCCACTTCATCATGACCACGGCCGATGACGACGCGGCGCGCCAGGTCCTGGAGGAGGGCGGCTGGACCTTCCTCGAGGGCGAGTCGCTGCTGGCCGAGGTAGACGACCGGCCGGGCGGCATGGCCCGGATCGCGCGCGAGCTCTCGGATGCCGGCGTCAACGTCCTCGGCCACCTGTTCATCGGCCGCTGGAGCGACCGGGCCACCTTCGCGTTCGTCGTCGACGACCCGGAGAAGGCCCGCCCGATCCTCGAGCGCCGCTAGGGTTCGCGCCGCGGCCCGTCTGGCCGCCGCGCCGGGCATGGCTCCGCGCGGCCGTCGGGCGCCTGCGGCAGCTGACGTGCGGGCGCCGCCGTCCCGGTAGGCTTGGCGCGTACCAAGGAGGTGTCGCGATGCGGGTCGGGATCATCGTTCCCCAGGGCTGGACCGGCGAGTACGACGGCTGGGAGCCGGCCCGCGCGTGGGCGCGGACGGTGGCGGTCGCCCACGAGGCCGAGGCGCTGGGGTTCGACTCCATCTGGCTGTTCGACCACGTCCAGACCGAGCCCGAGCCCACCGACGAGATCACCTTCGAGGCGTTCGTGGGGCTGTCCGCGCTGGCCGCGGAGACGGCGCGCGTGCGGCTGGGCCACCTGGTGCTGTGCGCGGGGTACCGCAACCCGGCGCTCGTGGCGAAGATGATCGCGACGCTCGACGTGGTCTCGGGCGGGCGAGCGGAGCTGGGGATCGGCGCCGGCTGGAAGCAGGACGAGTACACGGCCTACGGCTGGGGCTTCCCGCCGATCGGCGAGCGCATGGCGGCCCTCGAGGACGCGCTCGAGATCGCGACGCGGATGCTGGGGCCGAACCGGGCGACCTATGTCGGGCCAACCGCCCGGGTCGAGGACGCCATCAACGTGCCCCGCGGGCTCCAGCGCCCTCGCGTGCCGATCCTGGTGGGCGGCAACGGGCCCAACCGCACCTGGCGCCTCGCCGCGCGCTACGCGGACGAGCTCAACCTGGACTGGCTCTCGCCGCGCGAGGTGGCCGACGCCCGCCCTGTCATCGACTCGCGCTGCGACGAGGTGGGCCGCTCGCCGCGGACCCTGCGCCTGTCGGTCAACATCGGCCGGCCGCAGTCCGAGCCCGAGGGCCAGCCGCGCGTGGACCTGCTGCGGGCCTACGCCGACGCGGGCGCGGACCGGGTGATGACGCTCGTGCGGGCCTGCGCCGCCGACGAGGGCGCCCTGGAGCGGTTCGCGGACGACTGCGTCCGGGCGGGCTGCGAGCTCGAGGCCTGAGCGCCCCTCCAGCGCGCGCGGTGTGCGGCGGACGGCGTATCGCGGGTCGCCCCGGCACCGCTCATGACATTCGTCGCGTCTGGAATGGGCCAAAGGGCCCGCCATGGCGGAGCTTGTGCCGGTGAAACTCCCGACCACAACTCAACACCGCACGATCAAGGCGACCCGAACCGCCCGGATGCCAGGGCATAACAGACGAAAGCTGGTGCGAGTCCAGCGCTGTGCCGCAACTGTAACCGGCCACCAAGGCCGGGAGCCAGGAAGCCTTCCTTGATCGAACCGCGTACGCCCTTCT
>JAKAHL010000167.1 GCA_021815005.1 Chloroflexota bacterium | reverse complement strand
GGCCGGCGCGCGGGCCTCGTGCCGCTACCGCTCGCGGAGGCCGGCTGCCGCGGCGAGGCGTCCGGCGGCCCCCGTGGCGAGGGCGATGCCGCCCACCACCAGCGCCACCCCGAGGAACTGCTCGCCGGACGGATCCTCGCCGAGCAGGACCACGCCGAGGAGCAGCGTCGCGACCGGCTGGACCAGCAGCAGCGCGGACGAGATCGCGGCCGGCAGGCGAGGCAGCGCGGCTTGGATCGCCACGTAGCCGATGGACTGCGAGATGACGCCGTAGGCGAGGAGAGCGCCGAGGGCCGGCCACCCCGGCGTCAGGTCTAGGGTGCCGACCGCCACGCCGAACAGCGCTGCGAGCACGCCTGTCACCGCCGTCGCGATCGCCACCGGGCCCGCCGGCCGGTGGTCGGGGCTGGCCTGGCGGATGACCAGCAGGTAGCCCGCGTAGGAGACGGCGGTGGCCGCGCCGATCGCGGCGCCGGCGCGCGGGTCGGCCCCGTAAGCGCCCGCCCCGACGATGCCCGAGATGAGCACCACGCCCACGAGCATCACGGGGATCGCGAGGAACACCTGGCGACGGGGGCGCTCGCCCAGGAACACCCAGGCCGCGAGCGCGACCAGCACCACCTGGAGGTTCCCCATCATGGTGGCCAGCCCGGCTCCCATGAGGTCCACGACCGCGTGGAACGTGGTCAGGTCCACCGCGAAGAACACGCCGGCCAGGGCCGACACGAGGACGGTGCGTCGGCTCATAGGCCCGCGCGTCGCGTTCTCACCGCGCGCCACGAGCACGAGGATCGGCAGGCCGAACAGGCAGCGGAAGACGACGCCGGTGGCCGGGGACACGCCCGACCAGCGGTAGAAGATCCCCGAGAACGCGATCGCGAGCGCGCCCAGGACGGCCGCCGTGCGGGGTCGCGCCCCGAGGGCGGCGATCGGCGCGAAGGCGGTCAGCGCTTCTCCGGGACGCCGACGAAGCGCAGGCCGAGCTCCTGGTACTGCTCCGCGTCCGGCGCGGAGGGCGCCTCGAGCATCAGGTCGGATCCGGACTGGGTCTTCGGGAAGGCCATCACCTCGCGGATGTTCGTCTGGTAGCTGAGCAGCGCAGCCCAGCGGTCCACGCCCAGCGCGATGCCGCCGTGGGGCGGGGCGCCGTACTCGAACGCCTCGAGGATGGCCCCGAAGCGCTCGCGCATCTGCTCGAGGGTGTAGCCCTGCAGGTTGAAGCTTCGGGCGAGCAGCTTGGGGTCCCAGATGCGGACCGACCCGCCGCCCAGCTCCCAGCCGTTGAGCGCCACGTCGTACTGCATCGCCTTGGCGCGGCCCGCCGGATCGCCCGGGTCGCGCACGTCCAGGTCGCCCGACGTCGTGGTCAGCAGGGGCTCGTCCTCCGGGACCACGCCGCTGAACGGGTTGTGCGTGGCGTCCCAGCGGCCGTGCTCCGCGTCCCACTGGTACATCGGGAAGTGGTGGACCCAGCAGTAGGCCAGCTCGTTGGGGTCGGCGAGGCCGAGGCGGGCGGCGATCTCGTTGCGCAACCGGCCCAGGACATCGTTGGTCGTGTCCTGCCTGTCGGCGACGACGAGGATCAGGTCCCCCTCGCTGGCGCCGGCGGCGACGCGCACCGCGGCCTGCGTCTCGGCCGAGAGGAACTTGGCGATCGGCCCGTGGAGATCGCCGCCGGGCTGGACGGACAGGTGCACCAGCCCCCGGGCGCCAAAGCGCTTGGCCATCTCCGTCAGCTCGTCGATCTCGCGCCGGGACACGCCGCCCATGCCGGGGGCCGTGATGCCCTTCACCCGACCGCCGGCCGCGAGGGTCTCGTCGAAGACGCGGAAGCCCGACACCGCGCCCAGAGCCGGGGCCAGGTCGAACAGCTCCACGCCGAAGCGCAGGTCCGGCTTGTCCACGCCGAACCGCTCCATCGCCTCGTCGTACTCGAAGACCGGGAACGGGATCTCGCGGATCGGGCGCTCCGGGGTCGTGGCCCGGGTGACCTCGATCACCATCTGCTCGATGAACGCGCGGACGGTGTCCTCGTCCACGAAGCTCATCTCAAGGTCGAGCTGCGTGAACTCGGGCTGCCGGTCGCCGCGCAGGTCCTCGTCCCGGAAGCAGCGCGCGATCTGGAAGTACCGGTCCACGCCGGCCACCATCAGCAGCTGCTTGAGCTGCTGGGGGCTCTGCGGGAGGGCGTAGACCGTGCCCGGCTGGAGGCGGCTGGGGACGATGAAGTCCCGGGCGCCCTCAGGCGTGGACTTGATCAGGTTGGGCGTCTCCACCTCGACGAAGCCGTGGGCGTGGTGGGCCTCGCGGATGGCCTGGACGAGACGGCTGCGGAGCAGCAGGCGCCGAGCCATCGCCTCGCGGCGGATGTCGAGGTAGCGGTAGCGCAGGCGCAGGCTCTCGTCGATCGTCGCGTCCGGGTCGTTGATGTAGAACGGCGGCGTCTTGGCCTCGTTGAGAATCGTGACCCGGCGCGCCTGGAGCTCGACGTCGCCCGTGGCGAGCTTCGCGTTCTCCGTCCCCGGCTGGCGCCTGGCGACCACGCCCTCGAACGCCACGACGAACTCGGACCGCAGCCGGGTGGCGACCTCGTGGGCCTCCGGCGCGTCGGCCGCGTCGATCACCACCTGGGTGATGCCGTGGCGGTCGCGCAGGTCGATGAACACGAGCTTGCCGTAGTCCCGGCGGCGGTGAACCCAGCCCGCGAGCTTCGCGTTGGCGCCGTCGTCGTCCGCGCGGAGCTGCCCGCAGGTGTGGGTGCGGTAGGGCGTTGCGAGCGGCGCGGAATCGGCGGACACGGAGGGCTCCCGGGTGCGGTGGTGACTGCGCGCCATCGTACCGGAGGCCGGGTCAAGCCCCGCCGGCCGCCAGGATGCAGCCCGAGCCGGCCCCGGGGCGGGGGCGCGGGCCCGGCGGCACTCAGCCGTGGCGGTGCGTCGACTCCGCGCGGGCGAGCTCGCGGGCCAGGTCCTCGACGGGGACGAGGCGCTGGCTGCCGGCCTGGAGGTCGCGAACCTGGACGTGTCCGTCGGCCAGCTCGTCGCCGAGGATCACCGCGAAGTGGGCGCCGTCCTTGCTGGCGGCCTCCAGCTGGCGACCGAGCTTGCGGCGGGCGAGGTCCGCGCGGACGCGCAGGCGCTCGGCGCGCAGGCGCGACGCCACCACCAGGCGCCCCACGGTGTCGTCCGGATCGGCGCCCACGACCACCGCCAGCGGCGCCGTCAGGGCCGTCGGCGCGTGGCCCTGCTCGGCGAGGACGAGCGCCACGCGGTCCAGGCCGAGCCCGAAGCCGATGCCGGGCGTGGGCTTGCCGCCCAGCAGCGCGACGAGGCCGTCGTACCGGCCGCCGCCGCCCAGCGCCTGCTGCTGGCCCTCGCGCCCGCCGACGTAGAACTCGAACGCGGTGCGCGTGTAGTAGTCCAGGCCGCGGACCAGGCCCGGCTCCACGCGGAACGGGACGCCGAGCGCGGTCAGGTGCGCCCTGACGCTGTCGAAATGGGCCGCGCACGCCTCGCACAGATGGTCGGTGATCCGCGGCGCGGCTGCGTTGAGGGCAGCCATGTCGGGGTCCTTGGAGTCCAGCAGCCGCAGGACGTTCCGCTCCAGCCGGTCCCGCTCCGTGGCCGGGAGCTCCGCGAGGTGGCCGCGGTAATAGGCCGTCAGCGTGGCCATGTACGCCGGCCGGCAGACGGGATCGCCGATCGAGTTGACCAGGACCTCGACGCCCCCCACGCCCGCCTCGGCGTAGAAGCGGTGGCCCAGCTCGATGACCTCGGCGTCGATCGCGGGGCCGGGATCGCCGATCGCCTCCACGTCGAACTGCCAGAACTGACGGTAGCGGCCGGCCTGCGGGCGGTCGTAGCGGAACATCGGGCCGGTGGTCGTCAGCTTCACCGGCTGCGGCCAGGTCTGCATGCCGTGCTGGACGTAGGCCCGGACGATGCCCGCGGTCGGCTCGGGGCGAAGCGCCCACGCCTCGGCCTCGTCCGTGCGCGGCGCGAGGCGGAACAGCTCCTTCTCGACGACGTCGGTGACCTCGCCGATGCCGCGCTCGAAGACGGCGGTCTGCTCGAACAGCGGCGTCTCGATGGGCCGGTAGCCGTAGCGCTCCGTCAGGTCCGTCGCCAGGCGCGTGAGGCGGTCGAACACGGCGCGATCGTCGGGGAGGAGGTCGCGGGTGCCCCGGGGGGCGCGGTAGGTCGGCATTGGCGCTGAGTGTACCGGCCTGGGGGGCCGCATCGGCTCGCGGCGCGCCCGGGCCCGGGCGCGGGCACCCTTCCACGCCGGTCGCACGTCGCCCCGCGGGCAGCCCGACGCAACCTTCACGTTCGCGTGAAGGTTAAGTTACTGTTAGCGCCATGGCCGACTCGACCGTCCCTGGCCCGCCGCGCCTCCTGCGCATCCAGGAGGTGTCGGCGGAGACCGGTCTCACCCCCCGCTCCATTCGCTACTACGAGGAGGTGGGCCTGCTGGCGCCCGCCGCGCGCTCTGGCGGCGCCTACCGGCTCTACGACGCCGGCGACCTCGAGCGGCTGCGCTTCATTGCCGCGCTGCGGATGGACGCGGGCTTCTCGATCGCCGAGATCGGCCAGCTGCTCGAGGACGAGCAGGAGCGGTCGCGCAATCGCGTCCGCTTCCGACAGGGCGACGTGGCCGAGCAGCGCGCGGCCCTCGTGGACGCCCTCGCCCGTATCGACCGCCAGATCCAGACGCTCGAGCGGAAGCGTTCCCGCCTGGACGAGATGCTCGCCGACGCCCGCGAGCGGCGCGCCCATAACCAGGCGCACCTCGACGACCTCGAGGCCGGGCGGGACCCGGACCACGGCCCGCACGCCGCGACGCCCGGACTGGCGCTGGAGCCGGTCCCGTGAGCGCCCGCGTCTCGCTCCGCAACGGCTCGCGAGCCCTCGCCCACCGCAACTACCGCCTGTTCTTCGCGGGCCAGGGGATCTCGCTCGTGGGCACCTGGATGCAGACCGTCGCCCAGGCGTGGCTGGTGCTCCAGCTCACCAGCGACCCGTTCATGCTGGGCCTGCTGTCGGCGGCGCAGTTCCTGCCCGTGATGGTCCTGGGCCTGTTCGGCGGGATCGTCGCCGACGCGCTGCCCAAGCGCAAGACGCTGATCGCCACCCAGACCAGCCAGATGCTGCTCGCGTTCGCCCTGTTCGCGCTCTCGCAGGCCGGC
>JAKAHL010000166.1 GCA_021815005.1 Chloroflexota bacterium | reverse complement strand
GTAGCCGTCGCCGAAGTTCGACACGCGGCGCAGGGCGTACGCGCCGCAGAACCGGCGGCGGGCCTGGAGCACCGAGAACGCGCCGCCCCACGCCGGCAGCAGGACGATGGCGCGGGCGAGCACGGGAGCGTGGGCGGCGACGAGCCCGGCCAGGAGCAGTGCGGCGACCGCCAGGCCGGCGATCCCGAACGCCCAGCGGCGCCGGATCTCCCAGGGGCCGATGTTGCACACGCCCGGGACGTAGCCGCCCTCGGGCTGGGCGATGACGAGGCGGGGCAGGGTCGGCTGTGATGCGCTCATGGGACTCCGGTCAGGCGGCGTGCGGACGTGGCACCCTATCTTCGTCCCGGCGGCGCAACCGGATGCCGGTCCCGCACCGGCGGTCTCGCGCCGGCCGCCCCCGGTTCGTCAGGCCCGCGGCACCCAGTCGGTGATCGGACGGACCTCCGCGATCGCGTCCACGAGCGAGGGGTCCAGCGCCTCCGCCGCGGCCACGCCCGTCTCGATCGAGGTGAAGCACAGGATCCCCTCGGCGATCGTCGCGTGGCGGATGTCCGCGGCGTCGCGCACGGGACCGGAGCGCGGGGTGGGCGTGTTCACCACCAGGCGCACGCTGCCCGAGGAGATCAGCTCGAGGATGCCAGCCTCGCCGACGGCCGGCTCCGCCCCCAGCTTGGCGACCGGCATGATCCCCGTGATGCCTGCCCGCTCCAGCAGAGCGCGCGTCCCGGCGGTCGCGGCCAGCCTGTAGCCGGCCCGGTCCAGCGCCCGACCGAGATCGGCGAGGCCCCACTTGTCGCGGTCCGCGATGGACAGCAGCGCCAGCGGCGCCTCGCCGTCGCCGGCCCGCGGCGGGATGAGCGACGCACCCGTCAGCGCCTTGGCCATGGCCACGGGCGCCCGCTCGGAGATGCCGATGACCTCGCCGGTGGACTGCATGAACGGGCCCACCGACGGGTCCACGCCCTTGAGCTTGGCCGTGGAGAACGCCGGCGACTTGACCGCCACGAACGGCGGCGGCTGGCGGAGCCCGCCCTGCCAGCCCATCGAGCGCAGCGTCTCGCCCAGCGAGATCCGGACTGCCAGCTCCACCATCGGCACGCCGGTCACCTTGGACAGGAACGGCACGGTCCGCGACGCGCGCGGGTTGACCTCGATCAGGTAGACGCCGTCCTCGCGGACGATGAACTGGGCGTTGACGAGGCCGCGCGCGCCCAGCGCGAGCGAGATCCGCTCCATCGTGGCGACCACCAGCGCCTGGTCGGCCTCGCTCACGCTCTGGGGCGGGAACCACGCGATCGAGTCGCCCGAGTGGATGCCGGCCCGCTCCACGTGCTCCAGGAGGCCCGGGATCAGCACGTCGGTCCCGTCGCACACCGCGTCCACGTCCACCTCGATGCCCTCGAGGAACCGGTCGATGCGGACGGGCCGGTCCGGGTCCACGATCGCGGCGGCCGCGAGGTGCCGCACGAGGTCCTCGGGCGAGTACGCGAAGTCGATGGCGAGGCCGCCGATGACGAACGACGGCCGCACGATGACCGGGTACCCGATCCGCTCGGCGAGCGTGAGCGCCTCCTCGACCGACTCCGCCATGCCGCCCTCCGGCTGCGGGATGCCCAGGCGGTCCAGCAGCGCGGAGAACCGGGTGCGCTCCTCGGCCTGGTCGATGGCCTCGAGGTCGGAGCCCAGCAGCGGAACCCCGGCGCGGACGAGCGGCCCCGCGAGGTTGAGGGGCGTCTGCCCGCCGAACGCGACCACCGCCGGCAGCGCCGACCCGTCAGCCAGCGCGGCTGGGCCGCCGCTCTCGAACTCGACGATGCCCAGCACGCTCTCCGTGTCGAGCGGCTCGAAGTACAGGCGCGTGGACGCGTCGAAGTCCGTGGACACGGTCTCCGGGTTGGAGTTCACCATCACGGCCGACCAGCCGTTGCGGCGCAGGACGTCGGCCGCCTGGACGGCGCAGTAGTCGAACTCGATCCCCTGCCCGATCCGGACGGGACCGCTGCCGATGACCAGCGCGCCGGGCCGGTCCACCGGGGGCGCCTCGGGCTCGGAGCCGGCCGCGGCATAGGTCGCGTAGAAGTACGGCGTCTCGGCGGCGAACTCGGCGGCGCAGGTGTCCACCATGGCGTACCCGGGCGCCAGGCCGAGCGCGTGCCGGGCCGAGCGGACCGTCGCCTCCCCCACCCCGGCCAGCAGGCCGAGGTCGCGGTCGGCAAAGGCGAAGCGCTTGGCCGTGGCGAGCAGCGAGGCGCCCTCGGGGTCCTGCGGGTCCGCCAGCCGCCCGCCCATCGCGCGCACATCCTGCTCCAGCCCGATGTTGCGGCCCATCTCCGAGAGGAACCACGCGTTGATCCCCGTGGCGCGGCGGACCACCTCCTGCGGCACGCCGCGGCGGAGCAGGCCCAGCACGCGCCACAGCCGCGAGTCGGAGGGCTCGAGGAACCGGCGCAGCACGATCGGGGCGGCGGAGCGCTGGGCGTGCCGCGAGCTCTCGCAGGCCTGCCCGCCGTCGCCCACCCAGCGGATCGGCGCGTCGTGGATCGTGAGCGTGTCGAGCCCGCCCACGCCGACCCGGACCCCGTCACCGAGATCGTCTTCGTCGACCCCGCCGTAGACGGCCGCGAGGTAGTCGAACGTCGGGCCCCACGAGGGGTCCTCGCCCAGCGGCCCCGCGCCCGCCTGCTCCAGGCCGCGGAGCGCCTTGTTGAGCGCCGCGCCGAAGGTGCGGTCGATCGCCATGACCTCGCCGGTGGCCTTCATCTGGCTGCCCAGGCGGCGGTCCGCGGTGGGGAACTTGTCGAACGGGAAGCGCGGCAGCTTGACCACCACGTAGTCGAGCGCGGGCTCGAACGCGGCGACCGTGGTGCCGGTGACCACGTTGGGGATCTCGGCGAGCGTCCGGCCGGCGGCGATCTGCGCCGCCACGCGCGCGATCGGGTAGCCGGTGGCCTTGGACGCGAGCGCCGACGAGCGCGAGACGCGCGGGTTCACCTCGATCACGGCGTAGTCGGTCGAGTCGGGCGAGAGCGCGAACTGGACGTTGCAGCCGCCCTCCACACCGAGCGCCCGGATGATCGCCAGGGCCGCGCTGCGCAGCCGCTGGTGGACGCTGTCGGTGAGCGTCTGGACGGGCGCCACCACGATCGAGTCGCCGGTGTGGACGCCGAGCGGGTCCACGTTCTCCATGGAGCACACGGCGATGCACGTGTCCTCCGCGTCGCGCATGACCTCGTACTCGATCTCCTGCCAGCCCGAGAGGTACTTCTCGACCATCACCTGGCGGATCGGGCTGGCCCGCAGGCCGGAGCGGACGCGCTCCCAGAACCCGGCCTCCGATTCCACGATGCCGCCGCCGGTCCCGCCGAGCGTGAACGCGGGCCGGACGATGGCGGGCAGGCCGATCAGCCGCAGGGCCTCCTCGGCCGACGCGTGGCGGGCGGCCTCGTCCGGCCCCTCGACGATGGCCGACGGGGCGTACGGCTGGCCGATGCGGTCGAGCAGGTCGCGAAACGCCTCCCGGTCCTCGGCCATGCGGATCGCCTCGAGCGGGGTCCCCAGGAGGCGCACGCCGTGGCGCTCCAGCACGCCGGCCTCGGCGAGGGCCATGGCGAGGTTGAGCGCCGTCTGGCCGCCCAGGCCGGCGAGCAGGCCCTCCGGCCGCTCGCGCGCGATGACGGCCTCGATGGCGGGGACCGTCAGCGGCTCGAGGTACACGGCGTCCGCCACCGTCGGGTCGGTCATGATGGTCGCCGGGTTGGAGTTGACCAGCACCGTGCGGACGCCCTCGGCGCGCAGGGCACGGCAGGCCTGCGTGCCCGCGTAGTCGAACTCGGCCGCCTGCCCGATCACCACCGGGCCGCTGCCCAGGATCAGGACCGACGCCGGCCTCGGCCGGCGGGCGCGCGCGGGCGGCGTCGGCAGCTGGGCGGCCATGCGCTCAGGCGCCCTTCCGGGCGGCGTCCACGAACCGGTCGAACACGGCCAGCGCGTCGAGCGGTCCCGGGGCCCCCTCCGGGTGGTACTGGACGGTCTCGATGGGCTTGTCCGCGTGCCGGAGGCCCTCGACCGAGCGGTCGTTGAGGTTCAGCTGGCTCACGCGGAAGCCCGACGACTCGGGCAGCGTCCCGCCCAGCACGTGGACCTCGTGGTTCTGCGCCGTCACCTGGACGTAGCCGGTGTCGAGGTCCTGCACCGGGTGGTTGGCGCCGTGGTGGCCGAACCGGAGCCGACCGGTCTGCGCGCCCGCCGCGAGCGCGACGATCTGGTGGCCCAGGCAGATGCCGAGCAGCGGGCGGCCGTCGTCGATGATCTGGCGGGCGAGCGCAACCGGCCCCTCCAACCGCGCCGGGTCGCCTGGCCCGGGGGAGAGGACCACACCGTCCACGTCGGCCGCGAGCACGTCGCGCGCGCTCGCGGTGTGCGGCAGGATCCGGACCCGGGCCCCGCGGCGCCGGAGGCTGCGCACGATGTTGGCCTTGAGGCCGAAGTCAACGATGGCGATCAGCGGGGCGGCCGGGTCGTCGCCGAGCTCGCTGACCTGGGCCGGCGACACCTGGGCGACGAAGTCCTGATCCTCCCAGGCGGGCACGGCCCGGGCCATCCGCACGGCCTCGTCGGGGTCGGTCATCCCGGGCGGGGTGATGAGCGCCCGCTGGCAGCCGCTCGAGCGCAGGCGACGGGCGAGCGCGCGGGTGTCCACGCCCGCGATGGCCGGGATGCCGTTGTCCCGCAGCAGCGTGGCCAGCTGGCGCGCGTCGTCCAGCACGGCGGCGGTGGCATGGGCGACCACCAGGCCGCGGAGCCACGGCCGCGCCGACTGGTCGTCGTCCTCCAGCCGGCCGTAGTTGCCGATCAGCGGGTACGTCATGACCACGACCTGGCCGGCGTACGACGGGTCGGTGGCGATCTCCTGGTAGCCGGTCTGGCTGGTGTTCACCACGAGGTCCCCGCCCGCGGCCACCGGCGCCCCGAAGGCGATCCCGGGGAAGACGGTCCCGTCCTCGAGGGCGAGCACGGCCGGGCCGACGTCGCCGACGCGCGGGTCCACGATCGCGTCGGCGCGCGGCAACGGCGGTCGGGTGGGGTTCGGTGGGAGGGTCACTCAGATCCCGGCGGTACGCGGCGCGCGGGCGCCAGCGGCGGGCAAGCGATAGTGCATGCGGCCTCCTACCCGGCCTCTCTGGACCGGTACGCCGGGCTCACGGGACCGGCTCTCAGGACGCCCGAACTGTAC
>JAKAHL010000165.1 GCA_021815005.1 Chloroflexota bacterium | reverse complement strand
GTGGCCGGGCGGGCGGCCGAACGCCCGCCGACGCCTTGTGCGTCAAGGACGGTTGGTAAGTCGTCGGGGTCGACACGGCGCACGGGATGGTGCGTGTCGCGGCTGTCGGTGACCTTCGGCCCTTGATGGTGTCGGCGCACCCAAGCAGCTTCTGGGCGGCGTCCGCAGCAAGAGGGGAAAGGGGGGTACTGCACGTGCCACGCCGATCTTTGAGAGTGCGCGCGAGCGCGACAGCGCTTGTCGTCCTGCTAATGGCCGCCCTGCCCGCTGGGGCCCTCGCCTACGATGGAGCCGCGGCGGCAACCTACGCCGACTCGCATTGGGCGGAGTGCGGCTGGAGCGGAACGGCGCCCTCGCCGTATGTCTGCCTGCCTGCGAACGGCAGCCAGGACTGCGCGAACTACGCGTCACGGGTGATGCACGTGGCCGGCGGCTACCGCTTCATCGACCGCTCCGGCATCCCCGGGGTGAACGACTACTGGTACTACTACAGCACGTCGAACTGGACGATCACCTGGTACAACGCGCAGGCGCTATACAGCTTCCTCGTCGCCTGGGACCACGGAGACCTCTCCCACGGCGGTGGCACCCTGGTCACGTCCTTCGTCGGCGTCACGGCGTCGCAGACATACAACTCGCTCTCGAAGGGCGACATGATCTTCTTCGACTTCGAGAACAACTCGCAGATCGATCACGTGCGGGTCGAGACCGGTTACGGCACCCCATCCAGGACGGGCTACCAGAGTGCCTACAACAACTCGTACTGGAAGACGGGCGACTGGGGCTCTCAGCACAACGCGAACCGGTACCGCGACTTCTGGAACGGGTACTACCAGATGTCGGCGTCGATGGCTGCGACGACCAAGATCTACGAAGTCCACATCCCGTCGACGAGCGGGTGAGGGGGAACCGATGAAGCTCACGCGCTCATTCGCGGCCCGCGCGGCCGCGGTGGCGGCCGTTGCTGGTCTGGCCCTATTCGGCGTCGCCAGCCTCGTATCTTCGGCTGCCGGGGTCAACCCGCACGACCTCGAGGCAGTTGCGACGCGGGCAATCGAGGTCAACAACCGCAGCACGATGCTGCCCGCAGCCTACGCACCGGGCAGGCTTACCGCCGATCAGCATCGATCACTACGTGCGACCATCCAATCAAGCTACGTAGGGGTGTTCGCCGGGCCCGCCCTCGCCAACCGGCTCAACGGCTTCCTGTCGTGGGCCGACCGCATCGCGGCGGACCCGAGCCAGCCGCGCGCGCTCACGGCGGACATCGCGAGCGTCAGCTTCGACCCGCCCGTGGTGAGCGGCGACACGGCGACGGTGACGGGCACCTACGTGCTCGTCGAGAAGCAAGCCTACGACACGCCGTCCGGTGTCACCGCTACCCTCGGCGGGCGCTACACCAACTCCTTCGCGATGGAGCTGTCCAAGAGGGGTGCGGTGTGGATGGTCACGGGGTACTCGGAGCAGCCCGTCGACTTCGCCGCCGACCCGTCCATGAGCTCCAACCTCGACGTGGACCCGAACCCCGGCGCCACGAAGCCGCCCGTCGGCGACCCGCAGCCCATCGACCCGGCGCCGCTGGGGAACTGATCGGGGCGCCTGGAGGGCCCTCCTCGCTGATGGTAGAGAGCCCGGACGCCCGGGCTCTCTTCCCTTCCTACGGCCCGTCGCATCGCGTCTACGCGGTGGCGGCTTCGCGATCACTCCGCACGCCTCTCCTGTGCCATCGCCTTCCTCCGGCACAGCGGGCAGCCGACCGCCAGCCTCGCCCTGGTGAAGGGCGACATCCTGTAGCCGGGGTGCTCCGGGTCGTCCGGGCAGGTCCAGCGCACCGTCTTGTCGTAGGTCGCCTTGATCCTGTCCGGGCGGAGCGGCGCGTTCGCGGTCGCGTCCCACTCGCGCACGAGGTCGGGCCGGACCGCCGCGAGCGCGTTGAGGCCGTCGGCGCGCTCGGTCGAGCACCGCTGGCAGCGCGTCTGCCGCACCGTCCGCTGGGCGACCTCGGCCTCCCACGTGTGGCCGCAGCGGTGGCACTTCCAGTGCGCCTTGTAGCTCGACCCCGCCTTGACCGAGGAGGCGAGCCGGCTGTTCGCCACCGTGTCCCAGTCGCGCAGGACGAGCGGGAAGTCCGTGAGCATGAGGCCCTTCACCTTGACCGAGGCCGTGGCGCGGCCCGGGGCGACGGTCGCCTCCATCGGCGGCAGCCCGATCTCGGCGAGCGAGGCGTTGAGCGCCGCGACGCTGGCGATGACCGAGCGCGCCTTCGCCGCCGCGTCGTAGGTGGCCTTGCCCTTCGCGGCCCGGTCGTGGGCGTCGACGATGAGCTGGCCGATCGAGCACAGCGCGCCGCGCGGGTCGTGGCGGGCGGTCCAGGCGAAGTGCTGGTCGGGGCGCAGGTCGCGCATCGTCGCCTTGACGATGCCGCCGAACGTGCCGAGGTCGGCCTGGCCCGCGTGGTAGGCGCGGACGAGCGCGAGCACGAGCTGGAGCCGGCCCGCGTTGCGGAGCGAGTAGCGCCGGCGCTTCCCGAACCGGCGGTCGATCCAGTCGAGGATCCGCTCGGCGGCGGCGTTGCTGCGCGGGAAGCCGAAGAACCGACCGTGGAGCGCGACCTGCTGGCGGATGAGCGCGTCGTTCGTGCAGCACCAGCCGTCGAGCGCGACCGCCTGCCGGGCGACGGCGAAGGCGCGGAGCGCGTCCCAGTCGTGGTTGGACCACTGCGCCTTGCGGAACAGCTCGGCGTTGGCCGGGTCGTCGGGGTTGATGCCGTCGTCGCGGGCGCGCTCGCGGATGAGCCGCCCGAGGTGGAACTCGCACGAGTAGAAGTTGGCGTTGGGCCATCGCCGCTGCACCGCGTTGGCGATCGCGCCCGCGCCGTCCGCGACCACCCACTCGGGGCCGTCGCCACCGGGGTCGATCTCGTCGAGGAAGTCGATCCACGAGCGCCCGGTCTCGTCGGGGGCCAGGCCGATCCGCCACGGCATCATCGCCTGCCTCGGGTCGTCGCCCCCGACCGCGATCAGCACCGCGCCGCCGCGCTCGTCCGGGTTCCAGAGCGGGTCGAGGTCCTCCGCGCCGTAGGCCCGCAGGTTGAGCGGCTTGCTGTCGAGGATCAGGATCCGGGGGCACCGGGTCGGGGCGAGGGCCTTGTCGATGGCCGTGCCGAAGAGGTCGAGGTAGCGGGCGGCGAGGGTGTGCTGGCGGCTCGCGCGCCGCATCTTGTGGCCGTCCTCGACGTAGCGGTGCGCTTCGAGCCGGATCGTCCGGCTGGCGCGCCGCAGCGACATCCCCTGCGCGACAAGCTGGAGCAGGTGCGCGATCTCGACCGCCGTGTGGAGATGGTCGGGCGGCGAGATGGGACCCTGCGCCACGCCCGGCGTCACGTCGCAGGTGAGGCACTCCGAGCCGTCGCCGTGCGCGTCGCTCGGGCGGCGGCGTCCGAGCGAGAACGTGTGCGGCTCGGAGCCGTCATCGGGGATGCACCGGAACCGCTGGCGGCGGTAGGGCGCGCTCGTCCAGTCGCGGCGGCCCCAGAGCGTGATGCTGCCCTTGTGGCCCTTCGAGCACACCGTCGGGCGGTTGGCGCCGAGCAGCCTCGGTCGCCCCGTCCTGCCCTGCCCTGCGCTCACCGCGTCCATCGTTGGCGAGCGTGCCCGACGGCTGCGCCATCTTGTATGGCACGGACGGGGTGGGACTTACCAACCGTCCTTGACGCACAGGGCCGACGCCCCCGTTTGACAGCCTCGCGGGACGGCGCCGACACTTTTGGCGCACTTGCCGTCGAAAATCGGCGCCCGGCCCCTGCGGTCGCGACGCCCCACCCGGAGGTCAGCCATGTCCCTGCTCCGCGCCCTCGCCCCCCGGACGACCGTCCGGGCCCACTGCGACCTGCCCTGCGGCGTGTACGACCCCGAGCAGGCTCGCATCGAGGCCGAGTCCTGCTACCGGATCATCGAGAAGTACAACGCCAGCGAGGACGCGACCTTCCGCGCCCGGGCGCTGATCATCAAGGAGCGCCAGGCCGATCTGGTCAAGCACCACCTCGACGTCCTGTGGCACGACTACTTCAAGCCGGAGCACCTCGAGGCGGTCCCGAACCTGCACCAGCTGTTCTGGGACGCCAACAAGCAGACCTCCAAGGTCAAGGCCTCGACCAACCTCGATGACGCCAAGAAGCTGCTGGACCTGATCGACCAGGTGGACGCCGCCTGGAAGGCAACCGGCGGCCTCGGCAAGACCCGCGTCGCTGGCCGCCCGAGCTGAGCACGTCCCACCCCACCAGCAACCGCGAGGCCCTGTCGTGACGCGCGCGACGGGGCCTCGTCGCGTTCGGGGCGCGTCCCGCGTTGGCGCCGGCGGCACGCTCGGGCTCCGGGCGCTGCCCGGCCGCCTCGCCGGCCCGTGGCGCGTCGCCGTGGCCGAGGCGTCGATGACGCCCTCGATCCAGCCCGGCGACTGGCTCCTGGTGGACCCCACCGTGGCGCGCTGGCCGCGGCGCGGGGCTGTCGTCGTGTTCCGTGAGCCCGGCTCGGACGACCTGGCGATCAAGCGGGTTGCCGGCCGGCCGGGCGACTGGGTTCCGTTCGCGGGCGCGTGGCTGCGCCTGGGCGACGACGAGGCGTGGCTGCTCTCCGACGCCGATGACGCCGCGCTGGCCGAGGCCGGCCACGGACGAGCCGTCGACTCCCGCGCCTACGGCCCGGTGCCGGTCGGGGCGCTCGTCGGCCGGGCGTGGTTCCGCTACTGGCCGGGGTGCCGGATCGGTCGGCTGCCGGGGGGGCGCGCCTCGGGCAGCGGCGTTCGGGGTCAGGGCCCAGCGGCACGACGCGAGGGCTGACCGAGACCGTCCGCAGCCGCCTCTCCCGCACGGCGTCCGTCGCCGCCGCAGCGCTCGCCCATCGGCCTCGCACGCCCCGAGTGGCGCCCGGCCCGCGCCGCCTCGCGCATCGCCTCCCAGTCGGCAGATTCGGCTGCCACCCGTCCGAGTTGGGACCCCGGGGCGACGAACCGACCATCCGGGCAGCTCCACAGGAGCGAAGCACGTCGCGGTATGGACGGAGCGGCGACGAACGGACGAGTTGCGGTCGGAAACGAGGACTGCGAGGCGAACGCCGGGCGCGACCCGCGGGCGGCGGGGGTGCGCTGGACGGCGCACGGGACGCGAAGCGGCGCACGGGACGCGAAGCGGCGCAACGGGACGCGAAGCGGCGCAACGGGACGCGAAGCGGCGCAACGGGACGCGAAGCGGCGC
>JAKAHL010000164.1 GCA_021815005.1 Chloroflexota bacterium | reverse complement strand
GTGGCGGTCACGGATGGACGCTCCTCTCAGGCGGCGGCCGACCCCGCCAGCGCCGCGAGCGCGACGTCGGCCAGACCGGCGATGAAGACGGGGTCGGTGTTGAGGGACCTGGCGCGCTCGAGGTGGATCCCCACCTGCGCGGCCACGGCCTGCGCCTCGATATCGAGGTCGTAGAGGACCTCGAGGTGGTCGGCGACGAAGCCCACGGGGCGGACGGCGAGCTCGGTCGCGCCCCCGGCGGCGAGCCTCCGGATCTCGGCCAGGATGTCCGGGCCGAGCCACGGCTCGTCGGTGCGGCCGGCCGACTGGAAGGCGAACGTGTAGTCCGGGCGCCCGACCGCCTCGGCCACCAGCCGCGCGGTGCGCGCCAGCTCGTCCGGGTACGGGTCTCCCTCCGCCACCACCCGCGCCGGCAGGCTGTGCGCCGTGAACATCAGCGTGACCGCGGACGGGTCCGGGAAGCGGGCGAGCAGCTCGCGCGTCGTGGTCGCCAGGGCTTCGATGAACCGCGGCGCGTCGTGCCAGCTGTCCACGAAGACCACCTGCGGCGGGTTCGCGAGCCCGTCGAGCCCGCGGTCGAGCGCGCGCCGGTAGCCGGCCGCGTTGGAGCTCCGGTGGGGCGCCATGGGGATCGCGACCAGCCGCTCCACGCCGTCCGCGGCCACCTGCGCGGCCACGTCCCAGATTCGCGGGGCGATGTGGCGCATCGCCGCGTACACGGGCATCGGCGTCCCGCGGGCGGCCAGCTCCGCCCGGAGCGCCTCCCGCTGCTCCCCGACGATCCGGGACAGCGGCGACCCGCCGCCGATGGCGCGGTACCGGTTTTTGAGTTCCTCGAGCAGGTGCGGCGGGGGCGGCGAGCCGCGCCGGATGTCCGTGTAGTAGGCCTCCACCTGGTCGATCGAGTCGGGGCTGCCGTAGGCCATCAGCAGCACGGCGTCGCGGGTCATCGGGACGCGCCGTGGTCGTGGACCAGCTCAACGAGCCGCCGGAGGTGGTCCGGGTCGGTGCCGGGCAGGACGCCGTGGCCAAGGTTGAACACGTGGCCCCGGCGGCGACCGTTCTCCTCGAGGACCCATCGGGCCGCCTCCTCGGTTCCCGCCCACGGGCCGAGCAGCAGCGTCGGGTCGAGGTTGCCCTGCACGGCGCGGTCGCCCACCAGGCGGCGGCCGTGCGAGAGCGCGATCCGCCAGTCGAGCCCGATCGCGTCGCCCCCGGCGGAGGCCTGGAGGTCCAGGATGCCGGCCGTGGCCACGCCGAAGTGGATGCTGGGCACGCCCAGGTCCGCGATCCCGTCGAACAGGCGGCGCATGTGCGGCCACACCCGGCGCTCGTAGTCGAGCGGGGAGAGGCCGCCCACCCAGCTGTCGAAGACCTGGACGGCCTCGGCGCCGGCGGCCACCTGCGCCCGGAGGTAGGCGATCGTGGTGCCGACGAGGCGGTCGAGCAGCGCGGCCCACGTCTCGGGCTCGGCGTGCATCAGCGCCTTGGTCCGCGGGAAGTCCCGCGAGGGGCCTCCCTCCACCAGGTAGCAGGCGAGCGTGAACGGCGCGCCCGCGAAGCCGATGAGCGGCACGGGCGACGCGTTCCGGATCAGGCCGATCGCCTCCAGCAGGGGTGCGACGGCGACCTCCGGCTCGAACGGCCGCAGGGCCGCGACGTCGGCCGAGGTGCGGACGGGGTGCTCGATGACGGGGCCTCGCCCCTCGACGATGTCGAACGCGACGCCCATCCCCGCCAGCGGCGTCGTGATGTCCGCGAACAGGATCGCGGCGTCCACGCCAAGGCGGCGCACCGGCTGGAGCGTCACCTCGGCGCACAGCGCGGCATCGCGGGTGATCTCGAGCAGCGTCGCCCGCTCGCGCACTGCCCGGTACTCCGGGAGGGCGCGGCCGGCCTGGCGCATGAACCAGACCGGTGTCGCGTCCACGGGCTCCCCCCGCAGGGCGCGCAGGAAGCGGGCCTGGGGCCGAGCGGGCGAGGCGGCGAACGGCGAGGCGGCGGCGGGCAACGGGGACGCGCCGGACGTCATGCGCGGAACGCCTTGCCGGCGGCCGCGACCGTGGCGTCGATGTCGGCGTCGGTGTGCTCGGCGCCCAGGAACCACGCCTCGAACTGCGAGGGCGGCAGGAGCACGCCCTCGTCGAGCATCGCCCCGAAGAACCGCGCGAACGCGTCGCGGTCGGACGCGAGCGCCTCGGCCCCGTTGCGCGGCGCGGTCGGGCGGAAGAACACCGTGAGCAGCGAGCCGACGCGGCTGATCGCCACCTTGCGGCCGGCCTCGTCGGCGGCCTGGCGCAGCCCGGCCTCGAGCCGAGCGCCCGTCCGCTCCAGGCCCTCGTAGAGGGCGGGGGTGAGCAGGTCGAGCGTGGCGGCGCCCGCCGCCATGGCCAGGGGATGCCCCGACAGCGTGCCCGCCTGGTAGACCGGGCCCTCCGGCGCGATCTGGCGCATCAGGTCCGCCCGCCCGCCGTAGGCGCCGACCGGCATCCCGCCGCCGATGACCTTGCCCAGCGTGGTCAGGTCCGGCCGGACGCCGAACCGCTCCTGGGCGCCGCCCCGGGCGACGCGGAACCCCGTGATGACCTCGTCGAAGATCAGCAGCGCGCCGTTGCTGGCGGTGAGGTCGCGGAGGAACTCGAGATAGCCGTTGTCGGGCGGGATGACGCCCACGTTGGCGATCACGGGCTCGGCGATCACGCAGGCGATCTGGTTGGGGAACGCCTCGAACGCGGTGGCGATGGCCGCCGGGTCGTTGAACGGCACCACGATGGTGTCCCGCGCGGCACCCTCCGTGACGCCCGCCGAGCCCGGCATGGCCAGGGTGGCGAGTCCCGAGCCCGCGTCCACGAGCAGGCTGTCGCCGTGGCCGTGGTAGCCGCCGGCGAACTTGACCACCAGGTCCCGTCCTGTCGCGCCCCGCGCGAGGCGGATCGCGCTCATGACGGCCTCGGTGCCCGACGACACGAACCGCACGCGCTCGACCGAGGGCATCGCGGCGCGGATGCGCTGGCCCAGCCCGATCTCCCCCGGCCCAGTGGCGCCCAGCGCGAAGCCGTCGAGCGCCGCGGCCCGGACCGCCTCCACGACCCGCGGGTGGGCGTGTCCCAGCAGGGCCGGGCCCCACGCGCCGATGTAGTCGAGGTAGACGTTGCCGTCCGCGTCCCTGACCCGCGAGCCCGAGCCGCTGGTGAGGATGAGCGGCGGCCGGCCGACGGACTTGAACGCGCGGACCGGGCTGTTCACGCCGCCCGGGAACAGCTCGTCGGCAGACTGGCGGAGCAGCGCCTGGCGGCCGGTGGCCGCGACCGGTCGGCCGGGCGGGGTGTTGAGCGACATCACCATGCCTCCCGAGCCCACGCCGCGAGGTCCGCGGCGGCGTACGTGATCACGAAGCCCGCGCCCGCGCGCAGGATGGAGGTGGCCGACTCGGTCAGCGCGCGCCGGCGGTCGAGCCAGCCGTTGCGGGCGGCGGCCTCGATGGCCGCGTACTCGCCGCTGACCTGGTAGGCGCCGATCGGCACGTCGAAGCTGGCGCGCGCGGCGGCCAGGATGTCGAGCGAGGGCATGGCCGGCTTGACCAGCAGCATGTCGGCGCCCTCGGCGAGGTCATTGGCCATCTCGCGCATCGCCTCGCGCCCGTTGGCCGGGTCCATCTGGTAGCCGCGCCGGTCGCCGAACGACGGCGCGGACCCGGCGGCGTCGCGGAACGGGCCGTAGAACGCCGACGCCGTCTTGGCCGCGTAGGCCAGGATCGCGGCGTCGTGGAGGCCGGCGGCGGCCAGGCCATGGCGGATGGCGCCGACCTGGCCGTCCATCATGGCTGAGGGGGCGACGATGTCCGCGCCCGCCTCGGCCTGTGTGACGGCGGTCCGCGCCAGCAGCTCGAGGGTGGCGTCGTTGTCAACGCGCCCGTCCTTGAGCAGCGCCCCGCAGTGCCCGTGGTCGGTGTACTCGCACAGGCAGGTGTCGGCGATGAGGACCAGGTCAGGGTCAGCGTCGCGCAGGCGGCGCAGCGTCTCCTGGACGATGCCGTCGGCCACCCAGCCGCCGGTGCCGATCGCGTCCTTCTCGGCCGGCAGACCGAACAGGATGACCCCGCCGACGCCCAGCGCCGCGAGCGACCTGACGTCCTTCTCGGCCTCGTCGGGCGTCACCCGCTCCACGCCCGGCATCGAGCCCACCGGCTCCCGCAGGCCGCGGCCCGGGAACACGAACAGCGGGGCCACGAGCTGGCGGGGATGGATCCGCGTCTCGCGGACGAAGGACCGGAGCGCGTCCGTGCGGCGAGTGCGACGCAGGCGGTGGGCGGGGTCCGGAAGCGGAACCGCGATCTCCGCTGCGGGATCGGGGCGGTCGGCGAGGAGGCTCATGCGCTGGCTCCGGTGCGGGGTGTCTCATCGGCGAGGCCGAGGTCAAAGGGGCTGGCGTCCTGCCGCGCGCCCAGCGCACGGGCCGTGAAGGCAACCAGATCGCGTGCGTTGGGGGACGGCGCGACGAGAACCGTCTCGAACCCCGCCTCGTGCGCTGCCGCTGCCGTCGGCGCGCCTGCGGCGATGGCCGGGGTGGCGGCGAGCTGGGCGCGGGCAGCGCCGTCGGCGAGGGAGAGGAGACCCCGGGCCGTGGAGCCGCTCGTCAGGATCACCGCGTCCAGGGGACCTTCCTCGAGCGCGGCCGCCAGGCGCGGGCGGGACGCCTCAGGTGCCTCGGCCGTCTCGTAGGCCACGACGTCGCGCACGGCGGCTCCTCGCTCGGCGAGCGACTCCAGCAGGCGGCCGTCGGCGATGTCGGCCCGCGGCACCAGGACGCGCTCGCCGGGGTGGAGCGGCAGCTGGCGCGCGAGCGCCTGGCCGCTGGCCTCAGTCGGCACGAAGACGTCCTCGATCCCAGCACCATGCAGCACGGCCGCGGTCGCCTCCCCGACGGCGGCCCAGCGGACCATGAGCGGCTCGAGGTCCACCCTGGCCACCGCATCGAGGACTGCGCGCGCTGCGCTGGCGGAGGTCAGGACGATGCGCCCGGCCGGCTCGAGGTCGGCGAGCGCCGCGTCCAGGGAGCCGCCGTCGTGCGCCGCACGGATCTCGATCGCCGGGACGTGGATCGCGCTGATGCCGCGCGCGAGCAGGCCGGCGACAAGATCGCCCGCCCGGCCCTCCGGCCGCGTGACCAGCACCCGCGGGCCCTCCCGCAGCGCCACGACCCTGGCCGCGAGCCGCGCCGCGAGCCCAGCGCGCTGGGCCACGGGCGCCCGGCCG
>JAKAHL010000163.1 GCA_021815005.1 Chloroflexota bacterium | reverse complement strand
ACCTCGTCGCGTTCATGCGCGAGTTCGAGCGCGTCAACGGCTGACGGAACGGCGAAGCCCCGGCCGGCCTGAGGCCTGCCGGGGCTTCGTGCTGTCTAGCGCGGTCAGCCGACACGATGGCCGGACATGACAACGCCCGGGCCGGAGCCCGGGCGTTGCGTGCTAGGTGTAGGCCCGAGGGGCCGGCGGTCGCCGGGCGGCGCCGCGGGTCTCGCGGGCGCCGCCACGGGCTCGGGGTCAGCGGGCGGTGGCGATCCGCCCGTGGCTCCAGGCGGTCGTCTGGCCGTCGGCGAAGCTCGCCCGGACGGCGGTCCACTGGGTCACCCGGAAGAAGTAGCGGGCGGTGCCGTCGGCCGCCACGAGGCGGGACGTCAGCCGGTGCCAGCCCTGGGTCCGGGTCATCACCCAGATGCCGAGCGCCTTGCCGGCGAGCGCGGGGCTGGTCCGGATCAGGAGCGTGGCGTACGTGCCGCGGCGGACGATCACCGAGGCCGTGCCGAATCCGGTCGGACCGCGGAGCACGCCGGCCCCGATCAGCGAGGTCAGCGTGGGAGCCGCCGCCGACGACACGGTGACCGTCGCGCTCGCCGTCGCGGTGGCGGTGGCGCCGCCGTAGCTGCCCGTCGCCGTGGCGGCGTCGGTCGTGGTCGCGCTCAGCGCGGCCGTGCACGCGTAGGTCCAGGTCTCGCCCGGGTCGAGCAGGTGGTTCGCGTTGGCGTCGCCCGAGGCGTACGCGGGCGTGCAGGCGGAGTCGGTCACGGCGACGCTGGCGAGCGCCACGGTTCCGGGGTTGGTCACGGTGTAGGTGAACGTGGCGCTGCCGGGCCCAGCCAGGGTGGACGGGCTCGCGCTGACCTTCAGGGCGACCTGCGGGGTGGGCGCGGGCGCGATGACGATGGGCGCGGGCGTCGGCAGGACCGTGAACGCCCTGCACACGCTCATGGAGGCGGCGTAGTTGGTGTCGCCCGAGTACGCAGCCTTGAGGCTATAGGTGCCGGCGGCGAGCGGCGTCAGGGAGGCCGAGTCCGGGACGGTGCCACCGCTGAGGGTCACGGTGTCAGACGAGCCCAAGGCCGCGCCCGAGCACGTCCCGTTGGCGTACCAGGTGTAGGTCACGGTGCCAGTGGGGACCTGCACGACGAGGCTGTTCACGCCGACCGTCATCACCGCGGACGTGCCGTAGGCGGTGGCCCCGGCCGTCTCGGTGCCGGCCCATGGGGTGTGGGTCGCGCCGTCGTAGACGGCCGCACTCGTGGTCGTGGCGATCTTGGGAACGGCCGAGACGGCGAAGGACTGCGTCGCCGTGGTCGCGGCGTTCCAGTCGGTGTTGCCTTTCTGGTCCGCGTTGAGCGTGCAGGTGCCGACGCCGTCCATGGTGACGGTGCTGCCGCTGATGGAACACACCGCATTACTTGACGCGTCAACCGTGATGACCGGGGTGAGGCCGCTGGTCGCGGATGCGGTCGGGACGTACGTGTCGCCGACGATCGCGTTCGTCGGGGCGGTGCTGGTGAAGGAGACGGTCTGGTTGGCCGGCAGGATGGCGAAGCTCCGGTCAACCGGCGTCGCGGCGGCGTATGTCGCGTCCCCGGCCTGGGTGGCCTCGATCGTGCAGGTCCCCGCGGCGACGATCGTGATGGCGCCCGTGATCGCCCCCACCGAGCAGACCGATGCGGTCAGCGAGGCGTAGGAGACGGAAAGCCCGGAGCTGGCGGTGGCGGACACCGCGACGCCGGTGTCCGTGTAGGAGATGTCGCTGGGCTGCGGGAACGTGATGGTCTGGGCCGTCTTCACCGGGTAGACGTACTCGTAGGCGCCGGCGTCGCAGGCGGTTCCTTGCGGGCGCGTCACGCCTCGGGCGTCCACGCCGAGGTTGGCGCCGGAGTTGACCACCGGGCTGAACGGCCTGGTTGCGCAGGCGACGAGGTCGATCGCCGGGCTCCCGCTGGCCAGGGCCATCGTCTCGACGGCACCGGGCGCGTTGGCCGCGAGCGCCCCGAGGCTGAGGGTGGGGTCGGACACGGAGTTCAGGCCGACACCGCCGAAGGTGCAGCTGGCGTCGGTCGAGATGTTGCCGCCGCCGTCAGTGAAGTTGCCCGCGCAGTTGGGGGAGCTGTTGTCGGCCAGGATGTCGCCGCCGAACGTGACCGTGCTGGACTGGCTCACGAGGGGCGCCCCGCTCGCCTCCGTATTCCCGGCGATGGTCGAGAAGAAGGCCTCGACCCGGGTGTTGGAGTAGGCGGCGCCGCCGACGCTGGCGGTGTTGCCGGACACGGTCGCGTTCACCAGGGAGATGGCACCGGTCGCTGCGACGGCGCCACCGCTGACGCTGGTCGTGTTGCCGGAGAAGGCGACCCGCTCCGCGATCACGCTGCCGCCGGCCCAGATCGCGCCGCCCGAGCTGCTCGCTCCGGTCGCGTTGCCGATGAACATCGCGTCGGTGACCCGGACGTCGCCGCTCGCCGAGATGGCGCCGCCGTTCGCGGACGCCGCGCCCTTCCCGTTCTGGAAGGTCATCCCGGTGACGGTCACATTGCCGGTGACCGCCAGGATCTGGCCCAGCTGCTGCCCGTCAACGACCGTCGTGTCGGCCCCGGCGCCCACGAGCGTCACGTCCGTGCTTGCGGTCAGGCCGTGCTCGTCGTAGGTGCCGGCGCACACGTTGATGGTCGCCCCGGTCGCGAGCGCCCCGCCAAGATCAGCGATCGCGGCGCCGATCGTGGTGTAGCCGGGGTCCGCGCAGGAGGTGTCGGTCCCGACCGTCCCTGTGGCGTTGACGTAGGCGACCGAGTACGAGACGCCCGCGACCGCCGGCACGGGGGCGGCGAGCGGGACGGCGAGGCTGGCGGCGGCCAGCACGGCGGACGCAAGGACAGACAGCGCGCTGCGTGCGCGAGGCACGGGTTGGGCTCCTTTCAGCACCTGAGGGCGATTGGGCATGCCCTGCGGGCACGGTCGGCGCCGTCGGCGCTCCCGTGCCGTCGCCGGGCCATCAGCAGGCGGGCTTGGGCGGTGCGCACCTCCGGGTCACGTTCAACTCCAGCTGCTCGGTGCTCGTCAGACGCAGGGGGGGACGGGCGGATGGCACGCCGCTAGGCCATCGTATCGGCAGGCTTCGCCTGCGCTCATCGGGGTTCGCACGGAAACTCCGCTCGCGCCCGCACCGAACGGCGACGGGACGCCGGAGTCGCGGGGCCGCTCGCGATCGCCCGCCCTGGCCGTGACGGCATGGAGGGCCGGCGGTGCGTCCGCGCCTCTGGGCCCTGCGGGGCTCGAAGCGGCCCTCCTCGGACTGGCATGCGTCCGCCTCCGGATCTGCGCTGAGCTGGCCCCGGATCCCGCGGCGGCCAGCCCCAAAGCCCTGTGAAGTGCCCCCGCCGCGTCACAGATCCCGTCAAGTCCCCAGACTCTAGGCGCCGGCCCGACCCGAGGCAATGTGCCGTCTGATCCATTCGCGCCGGATGGATCAGACGGCATCCCGGCGGAGCCGGCGGGCCGGCACGATGGCCGGACCCGGCACGATGGCCGGACATGACAACGCCCGGGCCGGAGCCCGGGCGTTGCGTGCTAGGCCCGAGAGCCGTCGGGGGCCGGAGCCCCGCGGCGGTCGGGCGGCTGCGGGCTAGTTGTGCGTGACCTTGGCGAACGTGCCGGTGAGCGTGGCGGCCGTGCCGGGCGAGGGCGGCGTGACCGTGACGTTCACCGTCAGGGTGGCCTTGCTGGCGATCGCGGTCTTGAGCGCGGCGACCTCGGCCTTCGACAGCCAGAACCGGTGGACGCCGTTTGCCGCCATCTTGAACTTGTCATGGCTGATGGTCAGGGTCGTGCCGGCCACGGTTACCGTGACTGTCCACTTCGGCTTCACGCCGTAGAGCTTGACCGCGACGCTGCCGCGCGTGCCGTTGCCGACGAGGGCGAGGGTGGCGCCGCCGCGGACGGACACGGTCGTGGCCGGGGTCGCGTTCGGGTCGGTGGTGACGGTGGTGCTGGGCAGCGTCGCGCGCCAGGTCTGGTTGGCGGTCGTGACATGGCTGGCGGCCGTGGTGTGGTGCGCGGCGGCCGTGGCATGGCTGCCGGTCGCGGCGAACACCGACGAGCTGGTGAGCAGCATCAGACCGAGCGCGCTGACGAGCGCGAGTCGTCGCATGGGCGAGACCTCCGTTGATCGCGGCAGGGTCGCCGCACACAGGGGAACGATCCAGCCCGCGCTTTGTTGTGGGCTGGGGACGCGGGAAATACGTCCTAGCCCGGAATGCAGAGTTCGCGAGTCCAGCTGGGGTCAGGCTACTGCAGCGGGAACGACGCCGTCACGGTGACCGACGACCCGAGCGTGCAGGCCACCGAGGCCCTCGCCGTGCCCGTCCGCGTATTGGCAGCCACGTTCCACGTCCAGGCCACGAGACCGTCAGACCCGGCGGTCGGTCGCGTCTTCAGGCCCGCCGCCCCGGACACGGTGCCCGATGGCCAGATGACCGTGGCCGAGCACACCGCCCCGGGCTCCGTCGCCGCCGACATGGTCGCGGCCGTGCCGCGGACGGCGGGCGACGGCAGGCTCGCGAACCGTACGAACAGGGTCCCGCTCGGCGGGAGGCCGGTCGGGCGCGGCGTGGCCGCCGCCGGCGCCGAGGTCGGCGCTGTCGAGCCGCCGGCCAGCGGGATGCCCAGCAGGGCGTGCACCCAGTGGTCGCCGATCCGCGACCGCGCGGCCGCCAGGCTCAGCGCGCCCGCGCAGACCTCGGCGCGGAGGGCATTCTCGTACTGATCCTTGACGCGCGCCCCCACCGGCGTCCCGTTGGCCAGGGTCGCCGTGTACGGCTCCGGCCATAGGTTTCGCGGGTCGTCCGGAGCACCGCCCAGCTCGAGCGGGATCAGGTGGTCCTCCTCGTAGGCGGACGTTCGCGTGTCCGCATAGCGGTACTGCTCGATCTGCTGGACCTTGAGCGCCGTCGTGTAGGCCGACGGCGGCCGGACCGTCGCGGTCCAGCCCGAGACGCAGATCGTGGACCGGATGGTCGCCTGCGTGACGTCCGGGTTGAGGGCGCCGGGCGTGAGCAACGGGTTCGGCTCGCCCGGCAACCGCTGGGTGATCGCCTTCGGCCGCGCGGTGGCCGAAGCTCCGGCGACGGCAGGCTTGCTCGTGGCGCGCGACGGGGCGAGCGAGGTGGGAGCGGCGGACGGTACCGCTGACGAGCCCGCCGCGGGTGCCGACGACGCCGCGGGTGCCGACGACGCCGCGGGGGTCGCGGGCGCCTCCGCTGC
>JAKAHL010000162.1 GCA_021815005.1 Chloroflexota bacterium | reverse complement strand
CGATCTCATCGCGCTGGTCGGCGCGCCGGACATCGGCATCCGGTTCGCGTCGGTGGAGCCGGGCTCGCCGGCGGCGGCGGCCGGGGTGGCGGCGACCGACACGATCGTCTCGATCGACGGCCGGATGTACGACTTCTACGACGCCCGCTACGGCCCCGGCTCCATCGTGACCCAGCTGTACGACCACGCGGGCCAGACGATCCAGCTGGGCGTGATCCGTGCGGACGGCACGCCGGCGACCTACACCGTGACGCTTCGCTCCAAGGCGGACGTGGCGGCGGGCAAGGGCGCGCTCGGCATTCGGGCGGCGGACGCTGGCTTCCAGCCGGTGGTGCTCGCGGAGTCCAGTCGGCGCCCGATCGGCGAGTCGCTCTCGATCGGCTGGCAGGAGACCACCTACTGGTTCACCGCGATCGTCGACGCCCTCGGCCAGCTGGGCAGCGCCATCGTGAACCACCCGACGTCCGCCCCGCCGGTGTCCGGTCCTGTGGGCATCGCCGGCGAGCTGGGCCAGACGTTCCGCAGCGAGGGCCCGATCATGACCCTCTACGTCGCGGGGATCCTGTCCGCCAACCTCGCCCTGGTCAACGTCCTGCCGTTCCCGCCGCTCGACGGGGGCCGGATGCTGGTGATCGTGCTCAAGGCCATCCCCCGCGTCGGCCGCCGGATCAGCCAGCGCGCCGAGCAGGCGACCTACGCCATCGGGTTCCTCGCGCTGTTCGGCTTCCTCATCTGGGTCACGTTCTTCGACATCGCCCGCGGCATCGGCGGGGGAGGCTGACATGGGCTCGGCCGAAGCCCTGCGCCCGGTGCGGCGCCCGACCGTGTCAGTGGACGTCGGGGGCGTGATCGTCGGGTCCGCGCACCCGATCGTGGTCCAGTCGATGACCAACACCGACACGGCGGATCCCGACGCCACGGCGATCCAGGTCGCGCGGCTGGCCCACGCCGGCTCGCAGCTCGTCCGCGTCACGGTGAACACCGAGCAGGCGGCGGCCGCCGTGCCGGAGATGCTGCGCAAGCTCCGGGATGGCCTGGGCGTGGACGTGCCGGTCATCGGCGACTTCCACTACAACGGTCACCGGCTGCTGGTGCAGTACCCGGAGACGGCGCGCCTGCTGGCGAAGTACCGCATCAACCCGGGCAACGTGGGCGGCAAGCACCACGACGAGAACTTCACGACCATCGTCCGGGTCGCGGTCGAGCACGACAAGCCGGTCCGGATCGGGGTCAACTGGGGCTCCCTGGACCAGGACCTGCTGACCGCGATGATGGAGGCGAACGCCCGTGGGGCGGCGCCGCGCGACACCCGCGACGTGATGATCGACGCGATGGTCGAGTCGGCGATGCGGTCGGCGGAGCTGGCGGAGTCGGCGGGCATGCGCCACGACCGGATCATCCTGTCGGCCAAGGTGTCGGGCGTCCGCGACCTCGTGGACACGTACCGCCGCCTCGCGCCCCGCTCGGACTACCCGCTGCACCTCGGCCTGACCGAGGCGGGCATGGGCATGAAGGGCATCGTGGCGTCCACGGCGGGGCTCGCGGTGCTCCTCAACGAGGGCGTCGGCGACACGATCCGCGTCTCGCTCACGCCCGAGCCCGGGGCCGGGCGCGAGCTGGAGGTGGAGGTGGCCCAGCAGGTGCTCCAGTCGATGGGCCTGCGGTCGTTCCTGCCCCAGGTGTCCGCGTGCCCGGGCTGCGGCCGGACCACCTCGACGTTCTTCCAGGAGATGGCCAAGGAGATCACCGAGCACCTCAAGGCCCGGATGCCGGAGTGGCGCGAGACGCACCCCGGCGTGGAGGACATGCGGGTGGCGGTCATGGGCTGCGTGGTCAACGGGCCCGGCGAGTCCAAGCACGCCGACATCGGGATCTCGCTGCCGGGCACGTTCGAGGCGCCGGTGGCGCCGGTGTTCGTGGACGGCAAGCTGGACCGGACGCTCCGCGGCGACCGCATCGTCGCCGAGTTCATCGACCTGCTCGAGGACTACGTGGACCGGCGGTACGCGCGGGCGTAGGCCGTAGGCTCAGCCCTGCGCGCGCGCCCTCCGGCGGCGGATGACGAGGATCACAGCCGCGGCCACCACGGCCAGGGCGACGGTGGCCGGGGCTGCCGGCGAGAGGCCGGCCGTCGCGCTGAGCAGCGCGCTCTGCAGCGTGACCGAGAGGTCGGCCAGGCCCAGCGCGTTGTAGAGGCCGGCAGCCGGGTTGGCGCCCTCGAGCACGATGAACACGAGACCGAGCACGATGAACATCACGCTCGACACCACGATCGTGACGTGGCGCTCGATGCCGAGGATCCGGACGTCGCGCCCGCGGAGCCGGCCCCGGCCCGACGCCCCGAGCCGCTCCCAGGCGAGGGCCACGACGAACAGCGGGGCGGCCATCCCGGCCGCGTACGCGGCCAGCAGCGCCGCGCCGGAGAGGGCGCCGCCGGAGGACGCGGCGATCGTGAGGACACCGCCGAGGATCGGCCCGGCGCAGAACCCGCCGAGCCCGAAGCCGAGGCCCAGGGCGTAGGTGCTGGCCGCGCGCTCCGCGGTCATGGGCTTGAGCCCGGTGCCGCCGCCGGTGCCCGCCAGCTCGAAGCCGCCCTTCGCGAACTGCAGGACGCCGATGGCCACCAGCACCACCCCCGCGAGCGCCATCAGCGTGCCGCGCTGCGCCATCAGGACGCCGCCGATGGCGCCGGCGCCCACGCCGAGCGGGACGAGCAGCGTCAGCATCCCCGCGTAGAAGATGGCCGTTCTGGCCGCTAGGCGGGCAGGGGAGGGGAACGCGTAGGCGAAGAACGCCGGGAGCAGGAGTGCGGAGCACGGGGAGAGCAGCGACAGGACGCCGCCAACGAAGGCGACGAGCAGCTCGACCATCAGGCGGCCTGGCTCGGTCGGGGCGTCCGGCAGCGGGTCACGGGGCGGTGGAGGACGACGCGGCCGGGGAGGACGCCGCGGGGGCGGTACCGGCGGCCGTGTCGATAGCGGCGGTCATCTGCGCCAGCGTCTGGTACCCCTCGAGGGGCGCGCCGTTGACGCTGAAGGCGGGCGTGCCGGAGATGCCCGCGCTCTGGGCGGCGGCGGTGTCGGCCTGGACCGCCGCGTTGTAGGTGCCGGCATCGACGCAGGCGTTGAAGGTGACCGTGTTGAGGCCCAGCGTGGCCCCCATCGACTTGAGCTTGTCCTTGGTGAACGCCCCCGTGTTGGGCGTGGCGTTCTGGGAGTTGTAGAGCAGGTCGTGCATCTCCCAGAACTTGCCCTGGTCGCCGGCGCAGCGGGCGGCGTTGGCGGCATCGACGGACTCTTGGCCCTCCCAGGCGTCGTCGTGCCACTCGAAGCGGACCTTGCCGGTGGCGACGAACGTGGAGTTGAAGCTGGCCTCCACCTGGCGCGCCCAGCGGCCGCAGTAGTCGCACTGGTAGTCCGAGTACTCGGCCACGGTGACGGCTGCGGTGGCGGGGCCCTGGGCAGGACGGACGACGTTGGCGACCGGCGCGGGCGGCGCCATCATGCCGGCCACGATGACGCCCGCCGCCACCACGACGGCGACCGCGAGCACGGCCGGCAGCGCCCAGCGACGGACGGTGCGGGCGAGCGCGGACTCGGGGGCCTTGGGGGCCGGGCGGCTGGGGCGCGTGCCCTGGTGGCCGGCGGCGCGCCGCTCGGATCGGGTCGACCCCTTGCCGGCACCGTGCGCGGGGTCGGCGGGACGTCGGTTGGCCATGGGTCGGTACTCCGGGTTGTCAGCGAAGGAGGGTGGACAGCGCGGTGCGGGCGGCCTCCACCGCCGCCTCGTCCCGCTCGTAGTACTGCAGCCGGCCGTTCGCCTCGTGGCGGGTGGACCGGACGAGGCCGGCCTGGCGCAGGCGGGCGAGGTGGTTGGAGACGTTGTTCTCGCGGGCGCCCAGGGCCGTGGCGAACTCGCACACGCAGTGGGGTCCGTCAGCGAGCATCGCGAGGATGGTGGCCCGCGAGCGGTCGCCGATCAGCCGGGCGACGTCCACCGCGCGGGACACGTCCGGTGGGACGAGATCGCGTCGGGGGCGCGGCGGGGGCACGGCAGACAAGTCGGGGCGCCTCGATGACGGGGACCAGCGGCCGCAGGATATGTCAGCAGCGGCTGATGGGTCAAGGGCCTGTCGGACCAGGGTCGGACCGGTGTGCGCGGCCGTCGGCGTGGCCCGCCGGCGGGGTGATCGCGCGGCCGTCGCCGTGGCCGGCGAAACCCTCGCGCGCGGCCCGGTCGCCGTGGGCGCCGTAGACTCTCGGGACACGGAGGTCCCCATCCATGCGCTTCGCGTTCCCCAAGCCGTCCATGCCCCGCCTGTCAGAGGTCCTGCCGGGCCGAAGCGAGCCGGTGGCTGCCCCCGGCGAGCACGCCCTGCTGGGCCGTCCCCTGGCCGGTCCGTACCCTGTCGGCCTGGAGGTCGCCGAGGTGGCCATGGGTTGCTTCTGGGGCGCCGAGAAGCGGTTCTGGGGCCTGCCGGGCGTGTGGGTCACCGCCGTCGGCTACGAGGGGGGCGCGACCCCGAACCCGACCTACCAGGAGGTCTGCACGGGCCGGACCGGCCACGCCGAGACCGTGCGCGTGGTGTTCGACCCGGAGGCCATCTCGTACGAGCGGGTGCTGCGCGAGTTCTGGGAGGCCCACGACCCGACCCAGGGCTACCGCCAGGGGAACGACGTGGGCACGCAGTACCGGTCGGCGGTCTTCGCGCGCGGCCCGGAGCAGCTGGCCGCGGCGCTGCGCTCGCGCGAGGTGTACGGCCGCGAGCTGGCGCGGGCCGGGTTCGGGGCGATCACCACCGAGATCGTCGAGGCGACGACCTTCTACTTCGCCGAGGACTACCACCAGGGCTACCTGGCGAAGAACCCGGACGGGTACGACTGCCACACCGCCACTGGCATCGCGTGCCCGATCGGCGTCGGGGTCCCGGCAGCCGACCGGTAGGGGCCACCAAGCTCGCGCCGTCCGTGGCCGGGGCCGCAGTCCCGGCCCGCGCTGGCCGCAGTCCCGGCCCGCGCTGGCCGCAGTCCCGGCGCGAGAGGCCGGCGGGTCAGGCGCGCTCCGCGAACCCCAGGCTCCGGAACAGGGCGAGCGCCCGCTCGTTGTCGTCGGTGGCGAGCGCGTCCACACGCGTCTCGCCCCGCGCCGCCAGGCGCGCCATGGCCCGGGCGACGCTCGCCCGGGCGAGGCCCTTCCGCTGCCACGTCGGGTGCGTCATCGCGATCGCCACCATCGGGCCGCCCTCGGGCTCGGTGACCAGCGTGGCGGAGACCACGCGTCCCTCGCGCTCG
>JAKAHL010000161.1 GCA_021815005.1 Chloroflexota bacterium | reverse complement strand
CGGCGTGAACGAGGTCCAGAGCCGGCTCGCCAGCCTCGCCGAGAAGTGCGCCATGTGGCTGGCCGAGGGCATGGAGAAGCTGCGCGACGGCGACCTCACCTACGAGGTCCAGCCGGTCACCCCGCGCATCGACAAGTACGGCACCGACGAGATCGGCCAGCTGGCCGCCTACACGAACACCCTGCGCGACAACATCGTGGCGGCCATCGGGGCGTACAACGACGCGCGGGACAGCCTCACCAAGACCATCACCGAGGTGCAGGAGGCGGCCGACAACGTCACCCGCACGAGCGAGCAGCTGAGCGAGGCGTCCAACCAGACCGGCGCCGCCACCCAGCAGGTGGCCACCACCATCAGCCAGGTCGCCGGCGGCACGGCCGAGCAGGCGCGCGCCGCGAGCGAGACCAACGCCGCGGTCCAGGAGCTCTCGTCCGTGATCGCGCAGGTGGGCCAGGGCGCCGCCGAGACCAGCCGCTCGGTGGAGCGGAGCATGGCCGCCGTGTCGTCCATGCAGACGGCCCTCACCGCGTCCGACCGGGCCGCCGACCAGCTCAAGCCCGCCAACGAGCGCGCGGCGGCGGCCCTGGCCAAGGTGACCGACGCCATCGCGGCCAACGCCGACGGCATGGCCCGGATCAAGGCGGCCGTGGACGACTCCGCGGTCAAGGTGGCCGAGCTCGGCGCCAAGGGCGACCAGATCGGCGCCATCGTCGAGACCATCGACGACATCGCGGCCCAGACCAACCTGCTCGCGCTCAACGCCGCCATCGAGGCGGCCCGGGCGGGCGAGATGGGCAAGGGCTTCGCGGTGGTGGCGGACGAGGTCCGCAAGCTCGCCGAGCGGAGCGGCCGCGCCACCAAGGAGATCGCGGCGCTGATCGCGGAGGTCCAGAAGGGCACCGCCGACGCCGTCTCCGCCATGAGCGCGGGCTCGGCGGAGGTGGGGCAGGGCCTGGAGGTCGGCAAGCGCGGCGCCGCCGCGACCGCCGAGATCCAGGACGCAGCCAAGGCCCGCGACGAGGCGCTCGGTCGTGTGTTCAGCGCCCTCACCGCCATCCAGACCGCGGCGTCGGACGTCACCACGGCGTCCGACGACATCGCCCGGGTCGTCTCCCAGACGGCGACCGGCGCCGCCGCCATGGCGTCCGCGTCGGACTCGGTGACCCGCTCGATCAGCTCGATCGCCGCGGTCTCCGAGGAGAACAGCGCCGCCGCCGAGGAGGTCTCGGCCGCCACCGAGGAGATGTCCGCCCAGGCCGAGGAGGTCGTCGCGTCCGCGGCCACGCTCGCGGACATGGCCACCCAGCTCGACGCGCTGGTGGCGCGGTTCGTGCTCGAGAGCTCGTCGGGACGGAGCCAGTTCGAGCGGTTCAAGACGGCCCACAAGACTTGGGTCACGCGCGTCGAGCGCATGATCAAGGGGACGGAGCGGGTCGACTCGTCCACCCTGGGCGACCACACGACCTGCGCCCTCGGCAAGTGGTACTACGGCGTCGGCGGCAACCAGTACGGCAACCACCCGGCCTTCCGCGAGATCGAGCGGCCGCACGCAGACATGCACGCTGCGGTCAAGCGCGCCGTGACCGCGCACGAGGGAGGCAACGTCTCGGGGGCGACGTCAGCGCTCGAGGACGTGCGGCGGACGTCGGCGAACGTCGTCCGTGCCCTCGACCAGCTCGAGCAGTCGGCGACTGGCGCGAACGTCGTCCCGCGGCGGCGCCAGGACGACTGGATGCGCAAGGCAAGCTGAGCCTGACGGCAACGGGGCCGCGGCGCGCCTTGACCGACGGCGCGCCGCGGCCCCGTTCTGTCTGCCGGCCGGGGGTGGGTTGCCCCGTCCGGGGGTGCCCCGATCGGACGCGCCCACGGCGCGCCATGTAGGCTTGGCGGAGCAGGGACCGCCGCGCCGGCTGGCGGCCAGAGGTGAGCGATGACCGATCCGCGTGATGCCTGGGCCGAGTTCGAGACCCGCCTGACCGCCGCCCTCGCCGCGATGGAGCACGCCACCTATCTGGTGGTCTCGGTCGCGGCGGACCCGCGGGCAGGCGCCAGCGCGTACGTGCAGTTCGCCCAGGGCGGCCTGCTCGGGTTCCGGGCGGAGGCGGCCGGCAACCACTGGCTCCCGCCGGGACACGGGCTCCGGCCCGCGCAGGAGGAGCGGCTCGTCGCGCTCGGCTGGCAGCGGCCCGGCGCGGCGTCTGAGGGGCGCAACTGGGTCCGGGAGTGGCAGGAACCGGTCCCGTTCGCCGACGCCGCGGCGTTGGCCGTGCGGACGCTCCGCGAGGTCTACGGCGCCGCGAGCCCCGACGATCTGCGGTACCGCAGCGGCGGCTTCCCGGCCCACCACGGGGTCGTGCCGGAGCCCGGTCTCGGCATCCCGCCCGACCGGCCCATCCCCGAGCACCCGGCCGCCTCGGTGGTCCCCGGTCAGACGCACCCGGTCCCCGCGCCCGACGAGACCGAGGCGGCCCTGCAGGCCGCGCTTGCCGAGTTCGTCGCCGGCGCGGACCTGACGCCGGATCGGGACGGCGACCTGCCCATCCGGGTGGGATCGGCGCTCATGTTCGTGCGGCCCGTCGCCGGGCGGCCGCCGCTGCTCCAGGTGTTCGCACCGCTCGTGTCCGGCGTGGACATGACCCCGGCGCTCCTCGAGTCCCTCAACGACATCAACCGCCACATCCTGTTCGGCCGCGTGTTCTGGACCGAGCGCGAGGTGGTGGTCTCCATGGAGCTCACGGCCGTGGGGATCAGCGCCGCCCAGATCGCCTTCGCCTGCGTGCAGCTGGGCAACCTCGCCGACCACCTTGACGACGTCCTGCGCGGACGGTTCGGCGGGCGCACGATGTTCGAGGTGCCCAAGACGCTGCTCAACTAGGCGGCGGCCGAATCTGCACGGTTCTGGGGGGTTGTCAGGGCATCCCCGATGGCCTAGACTACTGGGCCAATGGCGTGTCGCTTGACACGCCACTACGCATGTTGGGAAGGCGTGGTCCCGACGTGGGTTGCGGCCTCGTGGCCAATACCCTGAAGCCCCAATCCCTGAACCTCGGCAACACCCCCTCGGCCACGCGGCTGGGCGCGACCCCCTGACTGGAGAATCGTGATCTCGTTCGACGCCACTTCCCCTGCCTCCGAGACCGAGGCCGCGCTCGCGGCCGCGTCCATCGAGTTGGACCCCGAGGCGGCCGAACTCGAAGCCGCCGCGCTCGTCGCGGAGCTGCCGATCGAGCCCGAGCCCGTCGTCGCTGCCGCCGCACCCGAGGAAGCCGAGCCGGACACTTCTGCCGAGGTGCTCGACACGGACGACTCCGTGCGCCTCTACCTGCGCGAGATCGGCCGCGTGCCGCTGCTCACTGCCGAGGAGGAGGTCATCCTCGCCAAGGGCATGGAGCTCGGGGCGCAGGCGAAGGACGAGCCCTGGAAGGCCATCCTCTCGATCCACGAGTGGACGCTCCACGCCACCGAGGCAACCGCTCGGGCGAAGAGCCGCAAGTACACGCTCCCGTTCGAGGCCGAGTCGCACCGCGTGGTGGCGGAGGCCCTGCGCGCGGATGACGCGCTCGACCTGCTGATGACCATGCCGGCCCTAGGCCTCACCGAGGGGCTCAAGAAGGCCGAGTCGGACGCGCTCAGGGAGCGGCTCGCCCGCGCCTGCAGCCTCCGGTCCGTCTACAACGAGCGCCTCGACGTGGAGAGCTTCACCGAGGTGCTGGACTGGATCGAGGGCGAGCTCGGCCGGCCGAACGCGGAGATCCGCGCCAACACCGCGCTGCGCGCGCTGCGAGACTGGGCCCGCAACGAGGTCGCCTACCCGGCGATCCAGCGCTACCTCGAGGCAGGGCGCGCGGACGGCCTCATGGACGAGGTCGGGCCTGCGCTCAAGCACCTTGCCAAGGAGTCGCGGGACCATCTCACCTCGGCCAACCTGCGGCTCGTCGTGTCCATCGCCCGCAAGTACATCAACCAGGCGGGCATGGGCCTGCTGGACTTGGTCCAGGAGGGCAACGCCGGCCTGATCCGCGCCGTGGACAAGTTCGAGTACGAGCGCGGCTTCAAGTTCAGCACCTACGCCACCTGGTGGATCCGCCAGGCGATCCAGCGCGGCCTCGCGGACCAGAGCCGGACCATCCGGATCCCGGTCCACATGGTGGAGACGATGGGTCGCGTGGCGCGCGTCGTGCGCGAGCTGTCCACGCAGCTCGGCCGCGAGCCCACCAACGCCGAGATCGCGGCGGCGCTGCCGGACGAGACGCCGGCGATGACGCCGCAGCGCGTCGAGGAGATCCGCAAGCTGGGCCGCGAGCCCGTGTCGCTCCAGTCGCCGGTCGGCGACGAGGGCGATGCGGAGCTCGGGGAGCTCATCCCGGACGAGGACGCCGTGTCCCCGCTCGACGTGGTCGCGGACCGCATGCGTCGCGAGCAGATCGAGCACGTCCTGGCCAGCCTCGACCGCCGCGAGCAGCGCGTCCTGCGCCTCCGCTTCGGCCTGGACGATGGGCACGCCCGGACGCTCGAGGAGGTCGGGCGCGAGTTCGGCCTCACGCGCGAGCGCATCCGCCAGATCGAGGTCCAGGCGCTGCGCAAGCTCCGCCACCCGTCGCGCAGCCGCAAGCTCCGGGAGTTCGCCGCCTAGGCGCGGGCTCTCGCCTCGGGCATCGGTGCCCAACCAACCGGCCGCGTCGCTCGCCGACGCGGCCGGTTTCGATTCGCGGCGGTCCCGGAGGGCGCCGGTCGCGGCGGGCCGACAGGCGCCGGGCAGGAAGGGGCGCTACCGCTCAGCTGCCGGCGGCGAGGCCCGACGCGGCCTTGGCCAACGAGCAGTCGTAGACCGAGGTGGCGGTGCCATTCACGGTGACGGCGCTGCAGGCCGAGCCCACCCACGACGAGACTTCCGACGCGGTGTTGCCCCCGCCGGGTCCGCCACCCCCGCCGCCCAGCTCGATGAAGCGCAGCTGGCCGGAGGCCACGTACGCCTTGAGCTGGGCCAGCGAGAGGGCGTTGTCGCTGCCGGTGAAGCCGCCCGTGGACATCACGGCCCGACCCGTGGAGAGCTCGATCTGGCCCGCGGTTGTGGAATCGGACACGGCCACGAGCCACGCGGCCCCGCCCTGGTTCGCCTCCAGGTAGCCCAGGACATCCGACGACAGCGACGCGCCGCCGGGGCCTCCGCCGAACGACCCGCCGGGGCCACCCGCGCCGCCGGGGCCGGACAGGGCCGCGCTCGCCGGGCCGGATGCGGAGCCGGCGCCTGACGCCGCGCCTGCCGCGAACCCGCCCGCGAACGCCGTCTG